>JAQUUP010000011.1:0-8040 GCA_028693815.1 Candidatus Omnitrophota bacterium | reverse complement strand
CACCTGCTGTTGAATTGTTGACGTTAACAACATTAAGATCACCTAAAATATCTGTAACGCGAATTCCATTCGTGAAATTAAGTGCGTAAAGATCATTAACATCTGTCAATAATCCTGCAGGTGTATTTTGCCCAATACCAGTTTGACTATAAAGCTTTAAGACATCAGCTGTAATATTAGCTGTACCTGGAACAACAACTGGCAAAGCATCAATTTGAACTGCATGGATGTCAACTTGATCACCGGATGCAATGCTACCAATGCTCATTGTTCCTGAAGTTGTCAAATCAACATTGCCGCTAGCATGACTGTTAACAACAGAATTAACATTTAGATCTCCACTTAAATCTTCAACAACAATATCACCAGAAGTTGAATTTGAAGCTGAAAGATTATCAGCATGTATTTCAATCGCATCAGATGATCCAATACCTGTTGCAGCGTTAAGCGATATCGAATCTGAATTTACATTCCAAAGGCTTCCGTTATCATCTACAATTGCACCATTGTTAGATGTCAAAGTAGCGCTGTATCCAGGATTAGCAGCAGAAGCATAAACATAATTTAAGTTCATATCGCCATCAGATGTAATTTTGATATCACCTGCTGTTGAATTGTTGACGTTAACAACATTAAGATCACCTAAAATATCTGTAACGCGAATTCCATTCGTGAAATTAAGTGCGTAAAGATCATTAACATCTGTCAATAATCCTGCAGGTGTATTCTGCCCAATACCAGATTGACTATAAAGCTTTAGCACCTTGGCTGTAATATTAGCTGTACCTGGAACAACAGATAAAGCATCAATTTGAGCTGCACGAAGAGTGACCTTCTTGCCAGACTGAACAGTTCCAACGTTCATTGTTCCGCTGGTTCTTAAGTTAACGTTTCCATTCGAAGCATTATTAACAACTGAATTAACAGTTAGATCTCCGCTTAAATCCCTAACAGCAATTTTTCCAGAAGTTGAATTTAAGGCTGACAGATTATCAGCATGTATTTCAATAGCATCTCCAGAACCAATGCCTGTAGCAGCGTTTAGAGAAACATTGTCAGCGTTAACATTCCAAAGACTACCATTATCATCTACAATTGCACCATTGTTAGATGTCAAAGTAGCGCTGTATCCAGGATTAGCAGCAGAAGCATAAACATAATTTAAGTTCATATCGCCATCAGATGTAAGTTCCACATCGCCTGTTGTTGTACTGTTAATATTCTTAACATTAACATCCCCTGCAATGTCTGTGATACGAATACCACCTGTGCTATTTATGGCATACAAATTATCAACATCTGTTGTAATGCCGGCAGCTGTATTTTGGCCAATACCATCTTGACTGTAAAGTTTTAAAACATTAGCTGTAATATGAGCACCAGGAGTGCTTACAGGAAGCGCAGTAATTTCATTAGCATGTAATAAGACATTGTGACTATTAATTTTATTGACATTCATAGTATTTGCAGAAGTGATGTCTGCATCTCCACCTACCGCATTATTAATTACTTGAACAACGTCTAAATCTCCGCTTAAATCTTCAACAACGATATCACCAGAAGTTGTATTTGTTGCTGAAAGGCTGTCTGCATGTATTTCAATAGCATCTGCTGTTCCAACTCCAGTCGCTGCATTCAAGCTTACACCATCCGAATTAACATTCCAAAGGCTTCCGTTAGCATCCACAATACCGCCATTATTAGAAGTCAAAATAGCATTGTATCCTGGATTTACAGCTGAAGCGTAAACATAACCTAGGTTCATGTCTCCGTCAGATGAAATCTCAACATCACCTGTAGATTGATTATGAACACTGACAACATTAAGATCGCCTAAAATATCTGTAATTCGAATACCACCGGTTGAATTAAGCACATAAAGGTCATTAACATCTGTTGTAAGTCCTGCAGGTGCATTTAATCCAACACCGTTTTGTGCATAAATTTTTAATGTATCAGCTGTCACATTCGCAATCGATCCAGGATTTGAAGTTGGTAGCGAAGTAACAGTAACCGCATGAAGCTCAGCATCATCACCCGCATAAATTCTGCGCGCATCAATATTTCCAGCCTGTGATATTAGCTCAACATCTTTTGCAGCATAAACATTATTAGCAATCATATCCCCATTAGTAACAATTTCAACAAAT
Organism: Candidatus Omnitrophota bacterium; assembly: GCA_028693815.1. Taxonomy (NCBI): domain Bacteria; kingdom Pseudomonadati; phylum Candidatus Omnitrophota; species Candidatus Omnitrophota bacterium. The sequence continues at coordinate 5,890 of JAQUUP010000011.1, read as the reverse complement.
TGACCACTGCTAACAGCATTTGTTATTGTTAGCGGTGTATTACCGGCTGCTGTGTTATCTATTCTAATATGGAAGGTAGTGTTAACATCAAGCGAGTTAACATCTGTATCAATAAATTCACCTTGAGATCCAGCAAAATAATGCGAGTTTACAGTTAAATTATCTGCAATAATATCTAATCCTGTGTGCTCATCATCAATTCCATTAATTGTTGCAAATTCTACATCACCTGTTCCAGCATTAATAAGGGAAGTTAAATGAACATCATAACCTGAAAGAAGAATATCTCCTCCATTAGAATTAAGACCTGCTCCTGTTCCTAAAAATATATCTCCTATAAAAAGACCTAATGCATTTGAATATAATTCAATATCGCCTCCTGCCGTTACAATTGAATCATTGTCTAGATCAATATGTCGTGCTGCTGACAAAGAAAATGTTTTTCCAGAAGTAAAATTAAAAAGGTTTAAAATGTCATCTCCGCCTAAATCGCCAAGGTTAAAAATAATATCATTAATCGAAGCAATATTAACAGATCCTGTTTGAGTTTGTAGCCAAGCCTCATCAGCATCTCCTAAAATAAAATCAACAGGATCAAATAAAAGCTGTCCTCCTCCTGTATTGATCGTACCATCAAGATAATCAATCGTCTCTCCACTAAGCTCAACAAATCCACCTTCAGCTCCAGCTTCTTTTGCACTAACATCTATAGTTCCTGTATTAACTCCAAGAGAATCTTCACCTTTAGCAAGCAAGATAACTTCACCATTATTTCCAACTAAACCTTTAGCTTCAATAATGCCTTCATTATTAACAACGTTTGTAAAAAGTCCGTTTAGCGAATCTGCCGTTAAAACAACTCTACCGCCATCAGCAGAAATACTTCCTGTGTTCACAACAGCATCTGTGGCATTAGTTGTGTTTTGCGTAAGAGCTTCATCAATAACAACGCTAACTAATCCTAAAGGATCAAGGCTCATCGTAATTTTTTCACCAGCCGCAAGAGTTACTGTGCCAAGTTCAGAAACAATCGTTCCGTTATTCGCAACATTATTTCCAAGCAATGTAACATAACCACCTGGAGCAAGCATAAGACCTTGATTTACAACAGATCCGCCTTGCCCTAAAAATGTATAGTTTCCATTTAAAAAATCACTATTGGAAATATTCAAAGTTGACGCAACAACCCCAGGAGCGTTAACATAAGAAGATGCCCCAAACAAAACCCCATTAGGATTAACAAGAAAAACCTGACCATTCGAAAGAAGGTTTCCCATAATCACAGAAGGATCTGCGCCAATTACCCTATTTAAGGAAACAGACGAAGCGCCCGGCTGATTGATGTTTACTGTATACCCTTGAGATATACAAAAACTCAGCCATTCAATAATGGCCTGCGAACTCATCTGATCAATGTTCATAGTCTGTCCATTAACTGTAATGGTTCCGTTGCCATTAACGAAATTTCCTCCTTCCGGCAAAACTTGTGCATACCCACATGGTGGCATTGCGCTCATCAGCACAAATAGCACAACAACAAACATAGAGATAATTTTTCTCGTCATATCTTATCCTTTTTTTGAAAAGATTTTGGTTAATTGTAAACAAACTTATGTAAAAAACTTAGAAAATTTTTAAAACTATAAATGCGCTTGGGGCAAAACTTGTATGAATTATTTTTAAAAGTATAACACATAAATCCCATAAAACAAGTTTTCAAGATCTCATATCTTTTTCTATTTCAATCACTTACAAACCATTTTAAAACTTTGTTGTGATTTCAAACCACTTTTGCACATTTCTACCATCAGAAGCATCCGGACCGTTTAAAGGATAACCAATTTCGATACGAGCAAAAAAGTTTTCACCCAAATTAAGCCTAAATCCAAAACCAGCCGATCGCAGTGTACGCGTCTCTTTTTCACCAGCTGTTGTTTTATTAATACGAATATTTCCCCAATCATAAAACGTTACGATTCTTAAAGAATCAAACATTGTGCGATCTTTCATAAAAGGAATTTTCATATTGCGTCCTAAAAAATACGGAGGAAACGACCATTCCACACTTGAATAAAGCCCCTTGTCTCCAGCATATTCAGCTATTGGATAACCGCGAACGCTTCCAGGGCCACCAATCTGAAATTGTTCACCAGCAACAAGATTATGATTCGAAATTTGTGCAGAATTTTTCCATAAAATTTCAGAAGAAAACGGACCGGGCTGAAGTCTAAAATAATTAAACGCCCATTTTTGAAACTTTCCGCCAGATCCAACACCACCTCTTGAAGAAAGCGGATCTTTAGATTTCATTCCACCCATAAATTGAGGAATTCCAACATCGTATTGAGTTGTCAAAATATTTCGTGCCCAACGATCATTAAAATCAAAATCCAAGCCAGTCTTAAATGCACGCACTTCATCTTTCGAAGATTGAATTCCTAAAAGATGATTCTTAACATTTTTATAATCAAAACCTGCATTCCACCAAACATCAAAATTCTCTGTATCTTTCAATACTTTCTGTGCAAAAACACCAACGAGAAGACTCTCGCCTCTTGAATTTAAAACTTTAAAATCACGGCCTAACTCAGATGAGCTATTGGCGATATACATACCAACATCTAAGTCAGGTAAAACAGGATATGTGTACTGACCTTGTTGAAAACAAAGTGAATCATTGCGCGTTCTTCGATATTCAAAATAAAGCTTATCATCTTGTCCAAGCAAATTATTATGTTCAATATATCCTGTTGTGCGTCTTTCTCCTAAATAGCGAGAAGCATAATTGTCATAATTAAATCCAACGTGAATCGGCAACCGATCTTGAACTTCAACAATGATATCCGTTGTCCCTGGTTCTTTTCCTGGAACCAAGACCGCTTTGGCTGTTCTATCTGGATGTTCATTAACACGTGTTAATGATTTTTGAAGTTCTAAAAAATCAAAATACCCTTTTGGTCTTAAATTAATTTTTTTCTCAAGAAGTGAGGTTTTAAAATGCTTGTTGCCACGAACTTCAAGATCTCCCATCTTTCCTTCGATAACTCGCAAAATAAGAGTGGAGTCTTTCATTGTTTGAGGAGGAAGATAGGCACGTGAAGTTACATAACCATTTTTTCGATATTCATCAGTCAAAAGATCTGCAATGACCTGCATCTGTTTTAAAGAAAGTTTTTCATTTTCAAAAGGCTTGGTAATCTTTTTGATTGTGTCATCACCCAACAAAGTTGAACCTTCAACAACGATTTTTTTGATTAAAACTTTTTCACCGTCGTCATCAGGAATCATCTCAGGCGTGATAATGTCATCTTCTTTTGGCTTCTCAGCTTCGATCTTTTGTTTAAGATTCTTTTGTTGATCCATCTGAAGATCTTGTTGCATCAAGCCACCTGCTGTTTGCGTTGCTGGAGGATTTGCCGCAAAAGATACTTTGACTAAAGCAATACAAACGAATAGCCCGACAAGAAATAATACTCTTCTTTTCATTTTTAATTTCCTTTCAAAATTTTAATAAATTTGATTAATTAATCAGAGTCGAAAGATGTTTTGTCGCAATAACTTACAACCTTCAAATAAAAATATATTAATCATTAATATACATCAAAAAAGAAAAATTATCAAGATTTCTTTTTAAGCGATATTTTCTTTAAAATATCACATAAAAAGGGGCGCAAATGAAATTTGCGCCCCTTTTAAAACACATCACCCTATCTTCTATATATAAACACCCCTTCTCTATATATTATCTACAGCAGAATAAGAAGCGCTACTAAATGCTAATATCGGATAAAAAATAAACGGCAAAAACGCTAAGCCAAGACCAAATCCTGCACCTCTATCGAATCTTTTCGCAAGGCCAACTGATATTATAATATTTACAACAATATTGACAAATGGAACAAAAAATAGCAATAACAACCATCCCGAATATCCAGCAATCTTCACACTAACATATAAATTATAAATCGGAACAAGAATTGCCCATCCTGGATATCCAGCCTTATGATAAACTTTCCACATAGAAACAATCACAAGCGTAAGAAAAAACACGCTAAATATAAGAGGAATTATCGACTCTCAATCAGAAACCGGCCTCAAAGAACAAGTCCTGGAAGACTGCATTTTCTTCTTTTGCGATTGCAAGAAATTCTGGCCCAAAGCAGCAATCCCAAAAAAGCCATCTTTTTTCTGACCAACAGCACCTGTTTCTTCTGTGCTAGCAGCTTTCTCTGGACTAACAGCATCTTCAATAATTTGATCAATTTCATCAAAATAAAATTTTACATTTGTCCCCCTAAAGTCAACTTCAACATATTTATCTGTCTTTGCAATAATATCACAAGTAACTACCATCCCGGTCTTAAGCTTAATTTTTGCCGCATATGCATTAACAGTAAAACATAGGATAATTAAAAGAAATAAAAACTTTTTCACGCCTCACCTCACTTTTCATGCATTAGTATAAAATCTAATTCAAAAATTCAAAGACATCTTATGATAACCTAATAATATCTAAAAATGAATTAAAATTTGAAATATTTGGAGTAGCGAGTTTTAAAAAGTTGACCAAATTGACCAATGAGGCAATTCAAAAAATAAGAAAAATAATGGGGGCAGTCCTCGAATGAGGACTGCCCCCTTTTACTTCTTTAAAAAAAACTAAATCATTTTTATCTAAGCTGTGAACTAGAATAAACAACTTTTCCAAAATTAAAATCAACAAAATAAGTAGACCCAAAAAAACTTCTGTACCACCAGCTTTCTTCCTCTTTACCGTGCACCTTAAGATGAGAACCATCATTAGAATCATCTATAGATGACGGCTTGCCCCATGTTGCCGCAACTTGCTCTTTTGTCATGCCAACAACAATACGCTCTTCTAAAATCGCCTTTTTTATATTATCAGAAATTTCTGGATTAGCCTGAACATATTCCTGTCGAGAATTGCGATCCGGAACACCAAAAGGCTTCGTAGAAACACAGCCTAAAAGTGTAAAAAAAAATAAAAAAATCGATAATTTCTTAATAATCATAACCCCTCGTTGTTTTAGGTTGTTAAATAAAAGGTGCCTGTCACCTTTTTTTGTATGAGCAATGTTGATTTAGATCAAATCTTCTGGGTTTGGGTCACCCTTTATTACAATATCATTTTTAAAGTACAATCTATGCTTAGCTGTCCAGTGTGGAACATAAACCCAAATCTCATCGAACTCTTCGTTATTTGTTTCTCTTACCTGATAAGGTTCTCCCCACTGCTCAATAACTTGATTTTTTGTCATTCCGATTTTAACTCTCCCATGCTTCTTCATGTAATGTGGTTCCATCATCGGTCGATATATTTGAGCACAAGATGACAAAATTAATATTGAAAAGAAAAGCATAAAAAATTTAGCATAAATATTTCGCATTCCCTGTCTCCTTAATCATTCTAATAATTATTCGAAGCTTCTGCACCTGCCCAAATACGCGTTCCTAACTGTCCCCCATAATTGCCATAAACCGCAGTTGTCACATACATATCCCAAGATACACCTAAGTCTAAAATAGTGAAGGAAATACCCGCCTTCAATAGCGTAGCATTTGTAGCTTGATGACAAGTTCCCCATGTTGCATAACTATAAGGATTTAACGTTTTGTCTGCTGAAACATTTAAAACATTAGCAGATGTATGCTGAGCACCTATTTGCTTAAAAAAAGGAATATCCAAAGTATATTTTTGAGAACTTCCTACAAACTCACCATTTTGAAATAATCCTTTCACCTGATCACAAATAAAAGGTGCCTGTCACCTTTTTTTGTATTTTACAATAGATCCGCTGGCCACCATTCCGTATATTCTTCGTACACAAAAGGAATTGGGTCAATCGTACAACCAAACACTTTCTCTGAA
>JAQUUP010000010.1 GCA_028693815.1 Candidatus Omnitrophota bacterium | reverse complement strand
CAATATGTACATTTAAAAGGACATCCTCTATGAGTCTGTAGAAAAGGGTGAAACCCTTTGTCTAAGAATTCATCAAAGAATCCATCTGCATAAATCGCACCAAAAACATCCAAACTTTTAATTCTTGGTGGCAAAAAACTTGATTCTTGCAAGGTTTTCTTATCCCTTGACAAAGCATATGTGCCAGGTACAAGATCATCCTTTATTTCATTGATACTTTTTCCATTAACAAAACGTTTAACGAGCTCAGTAAAAGGTATTTCTCCATCATAACTAATGCAAAAATCAATAAAATCTTTTTCCTTAAGATACTCTATTTTTTCTGATGAAGTCAAATATAAATTTGGTCCACCAGCTATTGTAAGACACTCTGGATTCATTTCTTTTACCAGTTTTGCCATATGATGGTTTAATTCTGTATTCCAAACATATTGAGCCATGCCTAACACATCAGGCTTCCATCTTGCTAAAGCTCCACTGAAAACTTTTGGATTTTTAAAAAGTCTGACATCACACTCTTTGGATATATTCTTCTTTAAGTAATGCGCAATCAAGCCAAGTCCCAAGGGAGCCGTATTTGTATGCACTCCTAAAGTCATGTGATTTAAATCAATCAATGCGATTTTAAAAGATTCTTTGATTTTATTCATTTTGTCCTAATACTCCGCCCTTGATGATTTTCTAATCTTGTAACATGCCTATGGTTTTTAAGGTTCTTCTATACTCTTCTAGTTGGCCTATGTCCATCCACATATTATCAGATATAGGAAAAACCTTGATTTTGAATTTTTCCTTTTTGCATGCTTTTATCAGATCCGTCATATGAAACATTTTATTTGCCGGGATAAGCTTTATCGCTCTTTTGTTCAAAATGTATGCCCCTATGTTAATCAAAAAATCATACTCAGGTTTTTCATCAATGCTTTTAAGCTCTCCGCCTTTATTAATGTTACACACTCCATAAGGCATAACATGATGCTTATATGACGCAACAACTGTTACATCATTATTATTCTCATCATGAAAATCAACTATATCTGAAATATTTGTTCCTAAGAAAATATCACAGTTAACAACAAAATACCTTTTATGTCTTTCACCAAAAAGAGGTCTAAGTCCTCCAGCTGTTCCCAAAGGTTTACTTTCCTCAAGATATTTAATATTAAAAATATCCTTCATTTCATCAAAATATGCACGTATCATTTTAGCCTTATGATTAACTGAGAAATAAAACTCTTTAACCCCATATTCCGAGAAATTTTCAACAATGTGCTCTACAATAGGTTTGTCTCCTATAGGAATAAGTGGTTTTGGGAGCACCCTTGTAAAAGGATCCAATCTAGTTCCCTTTCCCCCTGCCATTACAACTAAAGGAATGTTGACTTTTTTTACAGAAACTTTAACGTCTTTTTCCCCTGCAAAAATATCATCCCAGCTTATAACATCTATTATTTTATTTCTTGAAACAATAGGAAGCGCTTGTATTTTAAGATCTATAAATATCTTTTTTACTTGATTAACATTATATGATTTTTCTAGTATAATCGGTTGTTTGTTACAAATTTTAGTTATTTTCTCACTGAGATCGTTTTTTTTCAGAATCCACTTCCTAATATCTCCATCACTTAACGCTCCATATAACACAGAATTATTTGAAACTACAAAAAGAAGCTTTTCTCCAACATGTCGCATTTGCTTCATTGCCTGCTTCACAGTACTTTTCTTGTCAATCAGCCATTTACTAATATTTAAGTTTTCTTTTACCATATACTCCAGCCTCCATCTACAACTATGTTTTGTCCTGTAATATAAGACGACAAATCACTAGCCAATAACTGCACAATCCCAACCATATCTTCGGGCTTGGCCATACGACCTAGAGGCGTTTTTTGAATATATTTCTGAACAAATGTTTCATCTTGATGATTTAAAACCCCTCCTGGCGAAACTGTATTAACCCTAACCCCATAAGGCCCAAAATACGATGCCATATATCGTGTTAAATTAGTAATACCACCTTTTATGACCGAATACTCCATAGGAGAAGTCATCGCCGTCCCTTGATACACGGAAAAATCATTACCCAACATACCATAAATCGAGCTAAAATTAATAATACTTCCTCCCTTGTCTTTCATTAACATCGCCATAATTCGTGTTAACCAAGAATAAGAATTAAGGTGTATATCCACATTTTCCTTCAATGACTCCAAAGAGGTCTCCTCTACGCCCTTGCCCCAACTAGTCGTGCGTGGATAGGATGCATTAATAAACGCATCAACATATCCAAACTCTTTTTTAAGATTGCTAAAAAAATCTTCCAGTATTTCAAGTTGAGCAACATCAACTTTTTTGAAAAAAACTCGGTCTTTATCTACGGCATTCTCCAAATCCAACACAACTACCTTCGCTTGGGTCTCAACAAAGCCTTCGACTAGCGCCCTGCCAATGAGGCCCTCCCCGCCAAGAATCACAATCGTTTTGTTTTTAAAATTAAAATTTTCTAGAATTTCGCTCATTGAAAACTCCATAATCCATTTTTCACAATCATTTCAACCATCTCAAAGTCCAATTCACAATCAATATCATAGCGAGATATTCCACCCATAACATGACAAAACGTCTTTTCTGTAAACAGATTCAATTCCTGCTCCAAAAAACCTCTCCCAAAAACATAAATCGAGGCATTCATATCAAAAATTTGGGGTGCATCCTGCCGCCTCAGGTATTCCTGTTGATCTCCATTCACCAACCGAGCCCTCCCATCACCAACGTCCTGAACCATATTAAAATACGGATTACGATGTGCCGGCACAACAGTAATCACATTGAGTGCCTTTTTTTTGACTGCCAAATCCAAACAAGCATCAATATCAGACATTGCCCGTAAAGGAGCGGTAACATCCAAATCAATAACATAATCGTACGAACATCCAAAATGCGCCTCACTACGTTTCCAAGCGTCGATAATAGCTGCTATTTTTCCCGACTCATCAGAGGCCAATTGCTTCTCTCGCAAAAACGGAACTTCTGCACCACAATCTTGTGCTAACTTCGAAATCTGCTGAGAATCCGTAGACACAACAATATGCGCCGCCTTACCCCATTCTTGAGCCTGTTCAATAGCATAGGCAACAAGCGGCTTGCCCGCCAACTCACGAATGTTTTTGTTTTTAACACCCTTAGATCCTGCCCGAGCGCATATCGTGACTAAAATATTCATTTTTTGCCCGCCTTAAATTCAATAATACATTTCAATAATTTTGCAGACTCCTCTAAATTATCTACAGACGTTTCATTTCTCAAGCCAATTAAGAAATAATCAATTTGCCGTGCATACATAGCATTACGGTCGATCTCATAATTCACTTCTTTAATAGAGCCATCATAAGAATATGTCTGAAACGTATTCTTAATAAGATCTACTATATAAACGCTCTTTTGGCCAAAAACTTTGATAACGCGCTCAACTGGCAAACTGCAAAAATCTAAATGAATTTGGATGCGACGCTGATTTATAAAAAATACTGATAAATCCGCGGTATCTTCTACGTCAATTTTTAAATCTGAAGAATGCTCAAAATAACCTTCAATATGTTGAATTTCGCCGAACAAAAACTGCGCATAATCTAATTCATGAGAGAGATCAAGAAGCACTCCTCCCCCAAAAAGCGCTTGGCCGCTGTAATTTTTCCAATAATCCGCCCCTGGACGCCAAGCCGGCAAATAAGAAGAATTAAGAATATGGGCATAATAATACGATTCTTGAGAAAGCACCTCTTTAAGATCTAGTATTCCCGGATGAAACCGAAGGTTATAGGCCACATAGCACTGTAACTGCTGTTCTTTGACAATCGCATGCAATTCATCAAACGCTAAAAGATTCTTATCCAAAGGCTTTTCAATAAACAAATGCATGCCCAAACGCGCACATTGAATGGCCGTTGCAATATGCAATGACGTCGGATTAGTAATAAAAGCGATATCCGGTTTCGCCGAGGCCACCTCATCCCACGAATACAAATTCTTTACACCTTCAACCACATCATTGCCTTGCTGGCGGAGGGCAAAAATTTCAAGTCCACCATGTTGATGCAATAGCGATGCATACCGCTGACCAATAGATCCTAATCCGATAATGAGAATTTTTTTCATCTGCGCTTACCCGTACACTTTAAATCATAAAATTTTTTCTTCAAAATTCCATCAAGGTCAATACTTTTTAACTTGTCAACAATGCGCGAAGCAACACGGCCATTCCCATAGGGATTAACAACCCGCAAAAGAACCTCTTGAAACCTTTTAGAATATAACTTTCGAAACGCCTTTTCTAATGACGCTTTTTGCAAACCACATGAAATCACGCTATCCGCTTTAATGCGTCCTGCCTGCCTGTTGCCGATGTCAATCGTGCCAATCTTAAAACTCGACGCTTCAATAATCCCGCTCGACGAATTGCCTACCACCGCATCTACATATTTCATCGCTGACAAATAATTCAATTGCCCTAACGAAGTAAAACACACTGCTTTATGCCTATTCTTTCTAACATAATCTTCAATCAAGCTGTTAATCACGCACCCACCCATATCTGCATTGGCTTTGGTAAAAATCAAACGTGTGTTTTTTAATCCATTAAGTACAGACAATAATATCCACATGCTTTTCTTTTCTGATCCTTTCTCTAGCGTGACCGGATGATATGTAATCAACAAATTACGCTTATCAAAAGAAAATCCCAGGCGCTGCTCCAATTCTTTTTTCGAAAGAAGATTTAACTCCTTAATATTATCCACCCCCAAAGCTCCAACATTAAGAACACTCTTTGAATTTTCACCAAGTTGAATAACCCTTTGACGATATTCTTTTGTCGCAACAAAATGAAAATGGCTCATTTTAGTAATCGAATGACGAATAGCTTCATCAATTGCTCCAATCGTTACCTCTCCTCCGTACAAATGCGCAATCGGAACGCGGCAAATCATAGCGGCAGTAGCCATCGCAAAGGCTTCGTAGCGATCACCTAAAATAACAACAATATGAGGCCTTAGTTGTGTTAAGGCTTTGGCAAAATGTTCTACACCAAGACCAAAAGAACGCGCCACTCCAGTCTCTGTATCCGAATTCAAATCAATGGCGATTTTTTTATCTATTTTAAAGCCTTCTTTGATAATTTCCTTATAAGTGAATCCATGTTCCCGGCTAAGATGCGCTCCTGATACGATCGTTTGGAGACAAAGCTCCCGGTCGTCCCTGATCTTTTTCATGAGCGGTGCGAGTAATCCATATTCCGCCCGAGTTCCGGTAAAAACACAAATTTTTCTCTTCATCGCAATTCTCATAAAACAATCATCTCATCTTGTTGAAAATCCCTTGGCGAAATTTTACCCAAAACCTCATGCCATCGCATAGGACTTATTCCTATCCCCGGCCGTTTAACCGCCAGGTTATGCTCATCAAAAACTTCGCCTTTTCGAATATATCTACGTGCCACAATACTTTTTCTTACAATTGGCAGATTCTTCTTTTCTGATAATGAAGGTTTTTTTACCCCATCTCCTAAGGACAATCCAATACGTCTAATCCCTGTTACCATTTTTTTTAGTTCTTCCACATCTGCAGAAGAACTATGATCAGGGCCTTCCATTTCTTTATCCAAAGTGAAGTGCTTTTCAATAATTTCCGCACCCAAAGCAGCTGCAGCCAGTGCGACCTCTATCCCTTCTGTATGATCCGAATAACCTACTTTAATGCCGAATTCTTTACGCATCGTTTCCATAGCCCTAAGGTTGGCTTCTTCAACAGGAGCAGGGTACTCAGTGCAACAGTGAAGAAGGGATATTCTTTCTCTGCTTGATCCGGCGTTAAGCAGCAAATCTACTGCGATCCTCACTTCCTCCAGATCAGCCATCCCCGTTGAAAGAATGATTTCTTTATGGAAAGAAGCTATTTTTTCAAGGCTAGGAAGATTCGTAATTTCCCCGGAAGGAATTTTAAAAATACTTACACCCAGGCTGTTAAGAAAGTCAATACTGTCCAAATCAAAAGCCGAAGCCAAAAACATAATCCCTTTTGATCTGCAATGCTGAAACAGTTCTTTTTGCTGATCGAAGCTCAACTCGAGTTTTTTTATCATCTCAAGCTGGCTCTCGGACGTTGATGTTGTTTTTTTCTGGTACTCGGCCTTGACAGCATTTCGGGAAATGCAGTCTTCCGCCCTGAATGTCTGGAATTTTATAGCATCAGCGCCTGCCAGCGCAGCCGCATCAATCATTTTTCTGGCTATGCTGATATCCCCGTTGTGGTTGACTCCAGCTTCAGCAATAATAAATACTTTACTCATCTAACGAGTCTCCCAGCTTTAATAAATGTGTTTTCCTGTACCGCTGCCCCCTGAATAACCCTGGCCCCCATCCCAACATGACTACCCGCTCCAATAATAACACTTCCACCTAAAATCGCTCCGGGAGCGATATGGACAAAATCACCTATGCGACAATCGTGATCAACAGAAGCATTTGTATTAACAATCACATTATTTCCGATAACAGTACCAGGATTAATGATAGCCCCGGCCGCGACAAATGTTCCTTGACCAATCATAACATCTGAAGAAACATACGCAGACGAATGAATCAATGACGGAAAAATAAAACCAACTTCAACCGCTTTTTCAAAAAGCTCTTTTCTCAAACAATAATCACCTACTGAACCGATAGAAATAAAAGCGTACTTGACCCCTTCCTGATAAAGTTTTTCTAGTAAAGAATCATCGCCCACAATTTTCACTCCTAAAACATCACCTTGTTTCTTGTCAAGAATTCCCGTAATCCTGAATTCTTGATTTCCCTTCAAGGCATCAATAACAACCTTGGCATGCCCGCCGCCGCCAATTAAAATTAAATCCTGCTTAATCATTGAGCACCTCTCTAATCGCCACCACCGCTTCTTTTATAACTTTTTCATCATTCATCGTTGAACCCGGTAAACATAGAGCATGATTATAAATTTTATCCGAAATTGAACAATGAACTGAATATTTCTTAAAATAAGGCATCTGAGTTAAAGGAATAAAAATATCTCTAACTAGCAGTCCGTATTCTTTCATAACACCAGCAGTCACATCTTTTTGACCATTTACCCATCCCGCCGAAAACCAGCGAGAAGAGCTGCCTCCTGCCTCCTCCTGCTGAAAATCGATCTTGTCAGATAAAAACTCTTCATAAATTGAAAAAATTCTTTTCTTCTTTTCAATAAATTCTTGCAGTCTTTCCAACTGGGCCAGCCCCAATGCCGCCTCAATATTCGTCATCCGATAATTAAAGCCCATCTCCGAATGAAATCCTGGGCGATCAGAATCTTTAGCCTGATTGATCAGATAACGGATATGATCCATTTTTTTCTGATCACGCCCGACAATTAAACCTCCGCCGCCAGTTGTTATAAGTTTGTTACCGTTAAAACTAAAACACCCAAAATTACCAAATGTTCCTGTAGGCTTATTTTGAAAAGTCGCGCCCAAACTTTCCGTGGCATCTTCAATAATATGCAGCCCATGTTCCTCGGCGATTTGCATGATTTCTGTCATATTGCAGGGGTTGCCATATAAATGAACCGGGATAATCGCTCTGGTCTTTTCAGTAACGGCTTTCTTAATCTTATCCGGATCAATATTCCACGTTTTTGAATCAACATCAACGATCACGGGATTCGCTCCGACATAAAGAACAGGATTGACTGTTGCCGCGAATGTCAGTGCGGGAACAATGACTTCATCGCCTGGGCCAATCCCCAGTTCATGTAAAGCCATATGAATGGCCGCGGTACCGCTTTGAACTGCCACTGCCGAAGGAACACCAAGATAGTCGGCCATCTTTTGTTCAAACTGTTTCACAAAAGGACCCACCGATGAAACAAAGCCCGAATCAATAGCTTCGCATAGATATTTTTTTTCCAGTTCCCCGATACATGGATCATCTAAATAAATTTTTTTAGACATTATAAATATCAGCCTTGTAACGGTTAAGGTTTTCCTTGTTGGAAAACCACTTAATTGTTTCTTTCAATCCATCCTCCAAAGAATACCTGGATTTCCATCCTGTCAACTCTTTGATCTTGGCATTTTCGCCGCATAAGCGCCTGACTTCGGATTTTTCAGGACGGATCCTTTGCTGATCACAAATAATTTTAGCCTGAGAGCCGATCAACGAAATTAATTTTTCTGCGAGCTCCTGTATTGAAATCTCACTTCCTGAACAAACATTAATCTCATCCCCAACTGTTTTATCTGATTTCGCGATCTCAATAAAACCCTGACAAACATCTTTCACATAATTAAGATCCCGCATGGGAGTTAAATCGCCTAATTGTATTTCTTTTTTTCCTGAAATTAGCTGGGTGATGATGGTGGGAATAATCGCTCTGGCTGATTGTCTCGGACCATAGGTATTAAAAGGCCGAACAATTGTGACCGGCAAATCAAACGATCGATAAAAAGATTCGGCGATTTTATCCGCGGAAATCTTTGTGGCACTGTAAGGAGACTGTCCTTGCAATGGATGTTTTTCATCAATGGGAACATATTGTGCTGTTCCATAGACCTCAGAAGTTGAGGTTACCAATACTCGTTCAGTCTTCTGCTCTCGTGCCGCCTGTAAAACATTTAAGGTTCCTTTAATGTTTGTATCAACATACGAATCAGGAGAATGATAGGAAAATGGGATGCCGATTAATGCCGCCAAATGAAAAACCATTTCACAGCCCCTCATAGCCTCCCGGACACCGTTAGGGTCTCTCACGTCCCCGCAAAAGACATCTATCTTTGCAAGGATTTCCTTTGGCAAGCTATCAAGCCATCCCCAAGAATTGAAAGAATTATAAAAAACAAAAGCCTTAACTTTATATCCCTCTCTTACTAACTCCTCAGTCAAATGGCTTCCAATAAATCCATCTGCACCAGTCAAAAGAATTTGTTTTATTTTTTTCTGCTTAGTCATGATTGTTCAAAATCTAAAATCTTAATAGTTAAAATAGTATTTAGCACTGATCAAAAAAACAAGAGCTAAAAAACAGAGCTCTCGCCATCCTCTTGCAAACCATGCTCTTTAGCCAATTCATGAATACAATCAACAACCTGATTTGTAATTGATTTATCAATAATGACATTTTCTTTACAAATTAAAAATAAGCCGTCCATTTTTTCTTGAGGAATGACCTCAAAATGCTCCAAAGAATAATCTTTAAGATTCATCTCCTTTACAGCTATATCAATCATCATAGCTAAATCAGATTTTCCAATAACAATAAATTTTCGCTCCCCTTTTTCATAAATTTCTCTCAGAAGATCTTTGAGACGCTCTTTGATAAGGCTAATAGAATTAATCGTCCTTAAGGTATATTTGATGGATTTGTTCATTTTTTCCGCAAGACCTTGCGGAGTAAGCAAGTATTTGACTCTGCGCTTATCAATTTTTCTTATGCGAATATAGCCCTTAGCAATAAGCCTGCGCAAAAGCATGTTTGTCTGACCTAAGGAAAGGTTGACGTGGTGGGATAGATCTCTTTGATTGGAAACAATTTCAGAGCCAATAATATTCACAAGTTCAAATTCTCTTTCATCAATCATATCAAAATCCTTCAGCGGTTTATTCTAAAAACAAGATCAATGTTCAATTAATGAACATTATTATAAAAGATTTTAATATTCTGTCAAGGATTAACCCGAATTTTACATTTGAATATCTTTTTCGTCTTAAAACAGGGAATTAAAGAATTCAAATGCAAAACGCTTTATGGCGAGGGTAACCCCGCAAGTCGCAACAAGTTGCGACGCTGCGACCCTACGGGCGGATTTTGCTTCTGCAAAATCCGGATTAAAAATGTTGTGCTGTAATGACTTAGGACAATACGCTTGGAAATAGGTCGTTCTCAGAATGTTGTTACTTTACGCTCTTAACGAATCTTATTTTTGATAAAATCCTTAATAACTTCGAAAACATAATCAATCTGCTCAAGACCAATATCTTGATGAACACCAATATAAATTTCGTTTTTTAATTTCTAAGATAAAGGTTCATTCTTTCCTTTTTACAGGCCTTGCATCTATTTTAAATCTACACCAAGAAGCATCTGCAGGAGAAATGTACCGTTTTCTCATCTTCACCTTCTTGGCAATGACTTTCTAAGACTTTGTATTTCGACAGATCCTTAATTTTAGGCATATCAGATCCTGATTTCCCTCATCACCTTATTGATCCTCTTAAACGCGTTATCCAAATCAAAATTCTCCCTCTCGCTAACGGTCAAAACATCAAACAACTCATTTTCAATCCTCGATTTCATGTCTTTAATTTCTTTATCTGAACGACCGAGATTGATCCTGTATTTTGCTAAATCCGTATCGCCACCGTCTTCTTCTAGCTTCTTAACAAAAAGATTCAAAACTTGCTTATCAGACAAATTAAAACCTTGTCTTACTATAAAATCCAGATCATAGAAATCCCGAGGAGCAATCGTCTTTCGATTGGCAGCGGCTCTTAATTTTTCACTAACAATTTCTTTCAAAGACAAACAATTGACCTTGCCTCCATCAAATAATGGTTTGCCTGTAAACGGATGTAAAAATTTATGCTTCACTTCTCTTGCTTCAACATCAAGAATCGGATTAAATCTAAGACCAATCTCAAATTTAATGACTTGTTCTTTTGGCTGAACAACGGATTTGTACATAAAATAATAAACATATTGCTTCGATTCATTTCGCCCTGCATTTTGTGTATCGCCCAAAGTCATTCCAATCTGATTAGCATAGGCTTCAATTCCATCTTTGATCGGCTGTATACATTTTTGCCGCTTCCCTCGAGCTGTTGCATCCTCGGACAACTTCATACTAAAATCCAAATCTTCGCTTAAACGATAGTAAGAATAATAAATCTTGTTGAGACAAGTCCCTCCTTTAAAGATCAAATCCTCTGAGAGATCATTAATCTTGGAAAGAAGATGTGTCAAATAATAATCCTTTTCCAAAAGATGTGCTCTAAATCCTGTTCTTTGAACAGTCATATTAATTAAATCAATAAATTCTTTTTTATTCTTGTGGATCATTAATGATAACTTTCCATTTTTTATTTAATTTCCCCTTAAATGATCCTGTCGATGAACTTATCGCAGTATTTTTAAGACTTCTAACAAGAGGAGCTAATATTTCATCAGAATAGCCCTTTTCCTCTAACGCCACGCCTATTATTTTACGAATCTTTATAACAGGAAATCTTGACGCAAAACGAATAAACTTTTTTACATCGCAGCGTTCTTTTTGAAGTTCAATATCAAGGATTTCAAGCGCACCTTTCAGTCCTCCAACCGGCTTATTAAAATAGACAAGATCTACCAACGTCTTCTCTAATGAGCTAATTACAACTTCCTGTCCTTCAATCTTTATTTTCTCAAGTCCATACATACGATTATCCGGTACTCGTAAAAAGTTAAATTGAATCCCGCAAATCTTCCTTTTCTTCTGGAAGGATGTATTTAAAACATAAATGACCTGAAAAAGTTGCTCTGTGAGATTGTAGTAATTAAACATCGTTGAATAGCCAATATAATAATTGCCCTGTGGGAAAAATTGTGGCGGGACAAGCATCTCATTAATTGCAGCGCCTTGTTCACCGTACTCAAGAGGAGAAAAAACATATACTCCCTTCTTAATTGGAAAAAGAATAGCTTTCTTCTTCAATCGATAAACAACTTTATTTCGCGCATTATCACTAAAATTAAAAAAGGTATCTAAATCTTCTTTTGTGACGATCCGCTTCTTTTCATAGGAAAGCCTTGATATCACATCAATTTCTTTCTTACCCAGACGCTCTCTAACTTTATTACCCATAATGCCCTCTAAAGGAATTTGAGTTAACTTCTATATAGTGTTAAAATACCATCATTTCTTATATTGTCAATAATATTATTTTTCACTGTCAAGCCAAAGCAAGAATGTCCTATCGTTACCAAAAGCAGAAATGTCCAGTTTTTAATTCTTAAAATAAAGGTCTGTTATTCTGCTCCCCACTAACAGATTAAAGATTTTAAGTTAGAATAAGGCTCTTAAGAAAAAAGCTAAATTCAAAATCCTAAAACGAGACAACAACCTCTCTCCGTTTTACTCACTCTTCGAAACGAACGCCAAACGGACCACCTCAGGGGGGGGGGTAGATCTTTTGGGTTAACATAATCACAAAGAAATTAAACATCTCCTAGTTTCTTGACCCTATCCAAAAAAAGGTCCACATTCCACAAATCAAGTGATGCCAGTTCAGCAGGCTTAATGAAACGAGCAACATCATTACGTGCCGCTTGCCAATCAATCGATAAAATCTTTTCACTTAGCTGAGCGCAACACCATTGATCATCAATTTTTACGTTCTGCCCAGCCCAAGGACCGATTTGTTCAAGAGCAGCTTCCAAGAACTTTAAATTAATAGTGGCGCGATAACTCACATACCATAGAAAATCATACCAATCCCTTCCTTTCACATACTCACGGCAAAGCAAAGCATGGATCTTTCCAGCAAAAAGGCTTGGAATATCTTGGGTTGTCAAAGCACAAACAAACGGAAAATCTAAAAATTTATTTTCAAAAAAGCTTCCTTGAGGTGGATTTGTGTCGACCTCAATCTTGATCCTGATCTTCGACATTGATCGATCAGTTTTTAAATGCTGTAGCTGTAAAACTTTTCCTAAGGAATCATCTTTAATAAACGCTTTTTTAACCGTTGTCTCAGCCTTAGATCTATCGACAATCTCAACCTGATATCCATAGGCTTGAAATTCAATCGATAAATTCTTAAGATATTTTTCAAAAGAAAATGCACCATTAGTCTCTTTTAAAATAAAATCAAGATCCTCAGAAAAGCGGTTTAACCCATAAAAGATCCGCAAACATGTTCCTCCTTGAAAGGACGCAGTTTGGTAGAAATCTGACCGCGCAAGAGCCGCAAGCGCCACCTCCTGAGTGATCTCGCGCAAGGCATGGTCCTCTTCCTGAGCCGAACGGCACCGATAAGACTCTAATCGTTTCTGGATAATCTTAATGCTCATCGCGCAGTTCCTTTTCTATAGATCTGATAAAACAACAGACGCGCTTTGAAGGATATGTTTTTTTAAGCTCAAGAAACTCTTTTTTACGCACACTTCGAAAATTCTCAAGATCTATTCTTAAGCTGCTTACAAGAGGACTTAAGCCCTCCCATTCTTTCTTGTGAACATAAACATAATCCGCCAAAGCCTTAAGCGGCCTTGCGATAAAAAAAATCCCTTGCCGTGCAGACCCCGCTGTCTCAACACCTTCGTAGAAAATCTTTAACGGAACTCTACAATAAGAAAAATTCCCAACAGATGTCTTGAAATCTTTAGATCGACGAACACAAGCACTTGTAACCGTATGAACCGCTTCCGGGATCCATCCATGATACGCCAAAGCAGATTCCAGGCTGATATATGATGGACCATAAATTTTCTGAGCAACTTCAAAAAGATCTAGCGCATTACGACGATATTTTTGCGCAAGGCAATACAAGCCTCTACGCAAATGAATAATTTCTTTTGAAGCGATGGCTCTTTTTATCATCGCATGGCGCCTATCCCTAGATCCGGCAATAATATTTATTAATACCGAATAAGAAAACACATCATAAGGGATATTCTGAATGATCAAATCAACAATTTTGTTCATGTTATCTCCTGTATGAAACTGTCATTAAATGACAGTTTCATACATAATATAGCACACAAAGTTAAAATAATCAAACATTCACTATGTTTCTACTTCACGCTCTTAGCGAATCTTGCTTTTAATAAAATCTCCGACCGTTTCAAAAACATAATCAATCTGTTGTGCACCAATATCTTGATGAACACCAATATGAAGACCATTAGTTCCCATAAACTCAGAAACTGGAAATTCGCCTAATCTATGTCCTAGATATTTAAAACCCGCGCACTGCGTCGGCATTGAAGAAAAAAGATCACGCGTATCAATGCCATTTTTATCTAAATAATCAACTAATTCATTGCGAGTAAAAGGCGCGTCTTTTTTAACAATGATTGGGAAGGCATGAGGACCGATTTTTTCATCTTTTTCCTCTTCAATGGTATCTAAAAAATCACCGAATTCTTTTAGCCGATTAATCATGGTGATCAAATTATGATGTCTTTTTTCAATAATATCGTCATACATCTCAAGGCTTGCGATACCCACAGCAGCCTCTAGCTCGTTCATTTTTGATGAATAGCCAACGCGCTCAAAAATAAATCGAATATCTTTGCCGTCCGCAAAACGTTTTTCACAATAACCATTAATTGTATTAACTACACATGTCTTACATTTACACGCACGCCCATGACATCGAAGAGACCGCAAAATCTCTGCCAAATCTTCTCTGTTGGTTGTCACAATTCCACCCTCAACCGTTGTAATGATATGCGCTAAATAAAGACTATAGGCCGCCATGTCACCCCATTCGCCTACTTTTTTACCCTTATAAACAGCACCATGGGCTTCAGCCGCATCCTCAACAACAAACAAATTATGCTTTTTAGCAATATCCATAATAACATCCATCTGGGCAGGCTTACCCATCAGATGAACCGGCATAATGGCTTTTGTTTTTTTTGTAATAACAGCTTCTATTTTTTGCGGATCAATATTAAGCGTCTTGTAATCAATATCAACAAAAACAGGCTTGAATCCTGCATGCAAAACAGCATTGCCCGTCGCTACAAAAGAAAGCGCAGGAACAATAACTTCATCTTCCCTTTGCGCTCCAAAATCATAAGCCGTTGCCAAAGCTAAAATATCAGCATCCGTGCCACTACTGACAGCAATCGCCTCTTTTGCATTAACAAGGCTGGCAAAGCCTTGCTCGAATTCAGAAACGTATTTGCCCGACGAAACGCGACCAGAGTTTAGGGCCTCATTAACAAGATCTTTTGCTTGTTTGTTAATTGTAATCGTGCCAAATGGAACTTTCATATTTTTTCCTTTAAATGAGTGCCTGACTTACGCGACTAGAAGAAGCGTCAAGTCAGCCGCACGAATTTATACAGATGCAGCTGCGGCCCAGCAGCTGTGTCTGTACTTTAATTTAATATTTGCCTTGTTTTAAACTAATAAAGCTCTCAACAGATTTCTGCCAGCTTGGCATGTTCCAATTCAAAAGCTGGCAAACCTTCTCGTTGGACATGGCAGAAAACTTTGGTCTTTTTGCTTTTAAATTAAAACTTTCCAGCGAAACAGGCTTGATATCAATCTTCTTTTGCATTCTCTCAAAGAAATACTTTGCCCACTCATAACGAGAACAAAGCCCGCTATTCGGCATGTGATAAAGCCCAACTAAACTCTTCTTCATCGCTCGCATTGTTCCCTCAACAATATCATCCACTGATGTCGGAACAGAAATTTCATCATCTGTAATTTGAAGAGCATTGCTTTTTTGCACCCATTCATTAAGCTTGTACAGAAAATTCTGCTTGCCCTTGCCAAACACCCAGCTAACGCGAAAAATCAAATAATCACTTAGAATTTCTTCAACCGCTTTCTCGCCAGCCAATTTACTAATGCCATATTGATTAAGGGGATTAGACGCATCTTCTTCTGTATAAGGTTTTCCTTTTTTGCCATCAAAAATATAATCCGTTCCGTAATGAACAAGAAAGATCCCCTTTTCGCGACACAAAAGAGCTAAATTCTTTACTCCCTCACGATTAACTAAAAATGCCTCTTTTGGGTCATCTTCAGCTTTGTCCACCAGATTATAGGCCGCGCAATTGACAATAAAATCTGGCCGAGTCTGCTTAATAAGCTCTTGGGCTTGATCAATATCAGAAATATCAAAATCTTGCTTATCCGCTGAACAAAAATCAACGCGATCTTTTAGAAATCGCTCTTGGAAAGCGATTCCTAGCTGACCTAGTCCACCGGTAATTAAAACTTTATTTTTCAAAAACAAAATTATTCTCTGCCTCTTCGAAATACGGATATGTCAAATCTTTGTTTGATAATTTGGGGCTGGCCTCGGGCCAGGCGATATTTATTGCTGGATCATTATAAATAATACCGGCTTCACTTTCAGGACAATATTCTTTCGAACAACAATATTCCACTTCAGCCTCAGTCGACAATGTCAAAAATCCATGGGCAAAACCCTCGGGGATATAGAGCATGTTCATCTTTTTAGAATCAAGGTACGCTGCGACCCACTGGCCAAAGGTTGGCGACCCTTTTCGAATATCAACAGCCACATCAAAAATTTCTCCCTTAACGGCTCGCACCAGCTTACTTTGCGCAAAAGGATTTTTTTGATAATGAAGACCTCGCAAAACATTTTTCGTTGAGCGAGAATAACTGACTTGAGCAATCGGGGCATCAATGCCTTGTTTTGAGAAATCTGTTTTTTTATAAAGCTCGACAAAAAACCCTCGAGAATCACCAAATATTTCTGGCTCAACAAGAATAACCTCTGGAATTTCTAATTTCTTAAAAATAAATGGCATAATATTATTTATCTCCTTGGGCAAGTCGCTTGAGATAGGATCCATATTCTGTCTTAAACCCTCGCGATAATTTTTCTAGCTGTTCTCTAGAAATAAATTTCATACGGTACGCAACCTCTTCAATGCATCCGATCTTTAATCCCTGACGCTCTTGAATTGTCTTAATGAAAAGCGAAGCCTCAATCAATGACTCATATGTTCCGGTATCCAACCAGGCACATCCTCGCCCTAGAAACTGAACATCTAAATTTTTACGCTTTAAATACGCCTTGTTAATATCCGTAATCTCTATCTCGCCTCTTTTAGATGGCTTTGTATTTTTAGCAATTTTTACGATGTCTTGATCATAAAAATAAAGTCCCGTGACCACCCAATGAGATTTTGGTTTTTTTGGTTTTTCTTCAATCGAAATAACTTTTTTATTTTTATCCAGAGCGATCACCCCATATTCTTCTGGGTTATTAACGAGATATCCAAAAATAGTCGCTCCTTGTTTTTTCTTTGTCGCCTTTTGAAGAGCCATCGAAAGATGATCTCCATAAAAAAGATTATCTCCTAAAACAAGACAAACATTTTCTCCGGCAATATACTCTTCTCCAATAAGAAAGGCTTGTCCAATGCCCCCTGGTTTTGGCTGCGCTGCATAACTTAAATCTATTCCTAAGTCTTTTCCATCTCCCAAAAGAGCCTTAAAACTACCCAAGGCCTCTGGAGTAGAAATAATCAGAATATCTTTGATGCCCGCTAACATCAAAACAGACAAAGGATAATAAATCATTGGTTTGTCGTAAATAGGAAGAAGTTGCTTGGAAATACTTTTTGTAATCGGGTACAGTCGTGTGGCTTTACCTCCAGCTAAAATAATTCCCTTCATAACGCCACCTCGCTTTTTTTGAATATATATATTAATATTTGAATATTAGTAATACGGCGATTATTATAGCAAATATTCTAAAAATGTCACAATAAATTGCCGCAAAGCCATAAGCATGTTATAATGCAGACTGTTATGAAAAAAGTAACCGAAATATTTAAAAACAAAGAAAAAACATTCTCTTTTGAGCTTTTTCCGCCAAAAACAGATCAAGGCTACCAAAATCTGCTTAAAACCATTGAATCTTTGGCAGACCTAAAGCCAGATTTTATCTCCTGCACTTATGGAGCTGGTGGTGGAAGCCGTAACAAGACTTTGGACATTGTTGAGCATATTGAAAAAGAACATCACATCCCAGGAGTTGCTCATCTAACCTGTGTTTTAAATACAAAGAGCGAAATACAAAATATCTTAGGAGACATCCAGAAGCGCGATATTCAAAATATTCTAGCCCTGCGCGGGGATTCGCCAAAAGACAATCCTGACTGGCAGCCAACAAAAGATAACTTTAAGTATGCTTATGAACTTTGCGATTTTACGCGCAAGCAATATCAAGATTATTTTTCTATCGGCGTTGCAGGCTTTCCCGAAGGGCACATTTTATGTCCCAACAAAGAACTAGATGCGCAATATCTAAAGAAGAAAATTGATTCCGGCGCCGATTACATCATCACGCAACTTTTTTTTGACAACAAAGACTATTTTGATTATGTCAAACGTCTTCGTGACTTAGGCATTAAAAATCGCGTTATTCCTGGAATTCTGCCGATTACAGACTATATCGGCGTATCGCGTTTTTGCAAAACTTGCGGAACAAGCATTCCGAAGGCCGTTGATGAAATTTTTTCTCCTATTGCAGAAAACAAAGATGTTGTTTTAGAAAAAGGCATTGATTTTTGTGTCAAACAATGCCAAGATTTACTCGAAAAAGGTGCCCCAGGAATTCATTTTTATACGCTCAACAAACTTTATCCTATTAACAAAATCCTTTCTCAAATAAAAGAAAATAAATGAAAAAAATAATTTTAGCGATCCTATTTCTGTTCTTTTTTTATTCTTTCTCCTATGCCGGCGGCGTTGTTGCCATGAAGCAACAGCAAGCTGCACGAGAAGCTGCAATGCAACAAGGTATGATGGAACAGCAAATGATGCAGCAAGCCGCAGTCCAAGGAACCGCGATGCAACAAGCGGCAGTCCAAGCCGTACAAGGAGCCGCGATACAGCAAGCCGTGATGCAGCAAGCCATCATAGATCAGCAAATAATGCAAGGAGTCGCGATGCAACAAGCGGCAGTACAGGGAGCCGCAATGCAACAAGCTATCATAGAACAGCAACTAAGGTCTCAAGGAATTGAACTTGAGATGGACATCCCCATCCAAAAAGAAATTGAAATTGTTGATGATTCAGAAATTGTCGAAGTCGCTGATATGTCAGATGTTTTAACGGCGCTCGAGACCTCAAGCAAAGCATGGCCTCTAATCGCAGATATCGAACCAAAACTATTTATCGTTGCAAGCTATATTGATTTCTTTAGAGAAAAAGGTGTTATTATCAAGAAATCTCCTGAATTCTACGTCGACATGATTGACGGCATGGCACAAGAAAGTCCGCAAATGCTAGAAAATCCCTTTGAATTTGTCTTGCAAGTTTTGGCCATTATTGAATACGATTTTGATGCAGGGATAGATAAAGATGAAATGGCCTTAAAAATTCTGGGGCCTGAAGGATTCAAATCAAACAAGCAACGCTTTACGCAACCTTAAAAATCACTTCTTTTCTCTCTTTTGAGAATCCATCATTTTCTTTAAACGATCCTGTGGCAACTCAGAACTAGAATCAATACGTGAAATTTCTTCCAAAATCTCTTTTGCTTTTAACAAATCATTCTTTTCCATATAGCAAAAAGCTAAATTATTAAGCACACCTATATTAGCAGGGTCAGCTTCAAGCGTTTTATTAAAATATAAAATCGCATTATCAAAATCCTTCATATGAAAATAGCTAACCCCAATATTGGTATAAATCTTAAAATCATTCGGGTCAATGGCTAATACCTGTCGATATTCTTCAATGGAACGCTCAAAGTCCTTTTTTCCTTCATAACAATGCGCTAAATCAAAATGAATCTCCTTAATAAAATTAAGATAAAAACTCTCGGCTTTTGTTCCTGCGGCCTTCATCATATATTCTTGCATAATTTTAAGAGCTCTTTGGTATTCTATAATCGCCTTATCATATGAATGATCAAAATAATACGCACGAGCCAAAAGAATACGAACGCGCCCAAGATTTTCTTCAAATTGAAGAGTTCTTTTAAAAAGAGGAATTTCTCCTCGCCAATAACGGCTCTGATGTATTGTCAAAACAGAAAAAATCAAAAGAATTGCAATAAAAAAACCATAAGAAATACCACGAAAGTTTCTCAGAAAAATTCTTTGCTGCAACACTTTTAGCAAAGTCATCAAAAAAAGAACAAAACCAAGAAATGAAAAATACAAAAAATGCTCCGAAGTTAGAATAATCGAATATTCATTAATCAAAGGAACAATATTTAAAACCGGTAAAAGGCTAATAAAAAACCAACCCAAACCAAACAGTGCAATTTGCCGCTCTTCTTTAAAGAAAAATTTTACAACATAAAGCAACAACAAAAGCACTGCTATCAATCCAAGCGTCGAGAAAACAGAATACAGAAGAATATCTTGGCTTCGGTAATAATGCAAATTCGACGGAAAAACAAGAATCCCAAAATAAACCAAAAGTGTTTCCGGAATAGATGCGATCCTTAGCCAAAGCTCTTGAGTATTGGAGGCAAAATCTGGAAGAGACTTTCCAAGAACAATACTTCGAAACTTAAAATATCCTAACAAAACAACAAAAAACGCAACACACCTGAATCCAATTTCTTTTATTTGTCTTAATCTCACTTTAAAATTTACCCGACAAAACTCATAACACAAAATTAACAAAGGAAAAACAATCGCCCTTTCTTTTGTGAAAAGCGAGAGAACAAAAAACAAAATAGACCCCATATACAGCCAACTTCGTTTTGTTCTTGTCGAACAGTTGCCGCTGCGCAGATAAAAAACAAAACCCAACAAGCAAAACAAAGTCATTAAAAGATTAGAAATTCCAGCGATAGCGCAAACACTTTCTGTTTGAACTGGATGAAGCAAAAATAGGGTTGCGCCAATTAACGCAATCTTTTTTTCTTTTAAAAGAAAACGAACAATCCAGAAAATAAAAAAACTATTGAAAATATGAAGAAAGACATTTGTCAAATGATATCCAGATGGATAAGATCCAAAAAGATAATATTGAATTTTATAAACAATATCTAGGATAGGTCGGTAATATAAATTAACGATTGGAGAGCCGCCTTCAAATCTTGATGATCTCAAAAAAACTTCTTTCAAATCATCAAGCCGTCCAATATCAGGATTTCCAACAATAAAAACAAAGTCATCGTGGACAAAAGAATACCACATCGTCTGAAGATATGCCACAGCCCCTAAGGCTAATAAGATCAAGAATACTTTTAGCGATGTCAGAGATTCAAAAAAGGCATTTATTCTTAAAGTGATATTTTGCAATAATTCTCCTTGCAACAAGTGTTCCACTGCAATTATACGATAAATTAAACAAAAATATATGAAGATTTATTTTAAAATTATGTGAGTCAATCAGAAAGGATTTTATTGTTAATGCAAAAAGCAGTCCAACACTACTTTAAGCCAATTTTTCTTTAAGCTCTGGAAAATATTGCTTTAATTCATCAAATTCTTGATCTATTCTTACAATCATTTCTTCAAATTGATCAATTGCGCCAGATTTGGCAGCTTCTTCTGCCTCAAGAAATGTTTTCCAAAGTTTTTTTGCGCCAATATTAGCAGCAGCGCCTTTGGCCGAATGTGCCGCTTCAGACAATTGATCAAGATTTCCACGCTCTACGCATTCTTTGATATCGTTTATTTTCTGAGGGCAATCATCTAAGAAAATTTCGATCAACTCCACTAAAAGCTCTTTGTCTCCTTGAATGCGCCCTAAAACATCATCTAGGTCAATAATCTGTTCGCTCATGATATTATCCTTTTTCTAAAACTTGTTCGATGATCGAATACATTTTAACTGCATCGATTGGCTTTGGAATATATCCATCCATACCAGATTCTATACATTTTTTTTCATCTTCAACCATGGCGCGCGCTGTCATGGCCAAAATCGGGATATGCTTGCCGGTTTGTTTTTCTTGTTCACGGATTTTTTTTGTTGCCTCCAGCCCATCTAAAACAGGCATCTGAACATCCATTAAAATAACATCAAAATTTTTATCGACAATATGATCAATCGCTTTTTGCCCATTATCAACAACCTCGACAAGCCATCCTTTTTTTTCCAAAAGCTTAACAGCAATCTTTTGATTTAAAGGATTGTCTTCTGCAAGTAAAATATTTAGAATTCTTGCTGCCTTCGTTACAGGCTCCTTGCCCTGGACAAAAACCTTTTTGTGTTCTTTTTCATCTTGCGTTTGTAACTGATCACTTACATCAAATCGTGCTGTAAAAAAGAACGTGCTTCCAACGCCTTCTTCACTTTCAATCCAAATCTTTCCTGACATCATTTCAACTAACTTACGAGAAATAGCCAATCCCAACCCTGTTCCGCCAAATTTTCTTGTTGTTGACGCATCGGCTTGAGTAAAAACTTCAAAAATCGCCTGCTGCTTATCTTTTGGTATCCCAATCCCAGTATCCGTAACAGAAAAAAGTAATTCAACTTCACCTTCAAGAGAACTTGCCACGCCTACTTTCAGCTCAACGCTCCCTTTGGCTGTAAACTTTATAGCATTGTTAAGCAAATTAATAATAATCTGACGGAGACGTGTCGAATCTCCAACAATCATCCTTGGAACCTTTGGATCAACATTAACCGTTAGCTGAATATTTTTTTTGTTGGCAAGAACCGACAAGCCTTTGCCAACGCTATCGGTGACTTTCCACAAATCAAATTTAACCTTCTCTAGAACAATCTTCCCTGCCTCAACACGAGAAATATCTAAAATATCATTTAAAAGACTTAAAAGATTGTCCGCAGCTTCTTTTGCGGTTTCTATATTATCTTTTTGATCGTCAGTCAAATCTGTTTCAAGCGTCAAATCAAGCATACCGATAACCGCATTCATCGGTGTTCTGACTTCGTGAGACATGTTTGCCAAAAACATACTTTTTGCACTACTCGCTTCTTCGGCAGCCAATTTTGCCTGCAAAAGACCTTCACGGGCCTTTTTGTGCTCTGTAATATCCTCGATAATTCCATCAATCAAAAGATCTTTTTCGTTGTCATCTTTTACCAGCACCGCTTTAATCGAGCACTGAATCAGACTTCCATCTTCTCTCTTTAATCCAATCCATTCATTCTCAACACGTCCCTGAGAACAAATCTTTGTGTTTAAACGCGTAAGCTCCTCTGGATTCTCACAAATATCCTGAAAACTTATCCCTAAAACATCTTCTGTTTTCTTGTTGAGCATACGAGAAAAAGCAGCATTGGCAAAGACAAATTTACCTCGAGAATCTAAGGAATAACGAAAAATACCAATCTCTAAATTATTAACAAGATCTTTAAGCTTCGTATTCATTTCAATCATTCTTTAATTCCTTTTAATTTTTACATTAATGCCAATAGCATATAAATTAAATATTCCGATAACGATCCCTAAAAACATCATGCAAATTGAAATCGGAGAAATGTTTCCTTTTTGTAAATCAACAATAATAGGCATCTGTGTTAAATAAGCAATCGCAAGAAGACCAAGAAAAATAAGTAACCCAGAGATAATAAAAACAAGAAGTGACAATAGAAACGATAACAAAATAACGAAAAAATTATACAAAAAAAGATTTCCTTTGGCAATTTTACTTGCGGCAATTCCGATTCTTTGCATAGAGCCCTCTTTTTCCTATTTTAATTATTTCTCTGTATTGCCATTATATCGATACGGCGCAAAAACAATTTCTTCTTTCACCGACTCAATTCGATCTTCAACAAAGGGATGTGTTCGAAGCCACAGCGGAACGCTTGACCCCTTTGATTCCTTTAATAAAATCTCGAATGATTCTATGATACCATTGAGGTCATATCCTGCCAAGAACATATACTTAACGCCCAATCGATCTGCTTCGTATTCATCTTGACGACTAAATGACGCAGAAACGATATTCATCAAAACTCCAGCAGACATCGAAGCAATCTGAGTCGAGAAATCTCCGCCCATATCCACCATTGAAAAGATAATTGACCCCGCAACATTATATCCTAACGCTGCCTGAAACTTCTTTGCAATATGCCGAGCAGAATTATGACCCAATTCATGCGCCACTACAGAGGCAATCGCATCATCTGTTTTTAATTTATCAAATAACCCTGTAAAGAAATAAATATACCCGCCAGGTGTCGTAAAAGCATTAAGCTCATCTTTTTCAATTAAGAAAAAATGATATGGATATATCTTTTTCTCTAAAACATTGACTAAACGTCTTCCAATCTCATCAAGGCGTCTCTGCTTATCTTTGTCAGACGAAAGTTTATATTCCTTGATAATGCTTTTGTTCGAATCATACCCGATCGAAACCTCGTCTTGAGGTGAAAGTAAAACAAACTCGTAACGCTCGGTCGCTGCATTATACGTCTTTAAACTTGCACATCCGCCCAAACTAAAGGATGCCAATAAAAAACAAAATGTAAAAAATAAGAATTTATATCGACGATTACTCATTATCGCTCAAACTTAACAACGCTTTGCCACCAAGAAGCACTGTCCCATTTCTTTAAACTATTCCATATTTTCTTAGCACTCTTAGTTTTTAAAAGATCTGGCGCTTTTGTTAAGAAGATCTCTGCTTTCTTGTGTCCGTTTTGCATATATTCTTTTGCCTGCAAAAGACATTCTAAGATATCCGCATCTCGTGCAACCAAGCTTTCCTTGGTCTTTTGCTCATCATAGGACTTTCGAAAACGAGACAATTCTTCTTTTACTTTCTTATCTAAACCCTTAACCTGATCATCGAAAACTTTTTTTTCTGCTGTTTTAAAATCAATATAATAATGACCCATTTTATGCAAATCATTAATGCGCGCTTCATGAATATCATTAAAAAGCGCCATCACAATTGCTTTGTATGGATCGACACCTTCTAAGTGAGCGATATAATACGCCATAATCGCGCAGCGAAAACTATGATCAGCCACGCTCTCTGGATCCTTGATTCCAGCGACCCACCAACCACTGCGCTTAACTCGCTTTAGAAGTCCTGCCTCAGCAAAAAAATCCAATGCCTTTGATTGACTTTTAACAATCTTTTTTGTTTTTTTGTTTTGTGATTTCATAGCATAAAATAGCAGTTGCTTGTGCTGCGTTAAACGACAAGCGTTCATGTTTCATAGGGATTGTAACGCTAACATCAATTTGTTTTCGAATAACATCCCGAATACCTCTTTGTTCAGATCCAATAACAAGGCCGATCGGAAAAGGCAGAGATTGCTCTGATAAATCTTCTCCTCCTTCAACCACAGATCCTGCAATCCAAAAACCTTGTTTCTTAGCCAAGGAAATAGCATTACTTAGGTTAGAAACTCTTGAGACAGAAACGTAGTTATCTCCCCCAGAAGCAACACGAAAAACAGCTTCGGTAATTGAAACCGATTCTTTTTTTGGAAGAACAATTCCAAAATCACCCAGACAAGCAACGCTTCGAATAATAGCCCCTAAATTTTGAGGATCCTTTAAATTATCCAAAAACAATAATGACAGCTTCTTTTTCAGCGCCTGATCCAAAAGATCAGAATACTCTGTATACTGAAAATCTTCAACATCCGCAACAACGCCTTGACTGTTCAAATTTCGAGTCATCTTCAAAATCTTAGATTGAGCAACACCATAAACTGCAATGCCCCACTTCTTTGCCTTTTTTCGAATATAAGAGGCATCCGCGTGATCCGTTTGGACATAAATCGTTCTTATGCTTTTAGGATTAGATTTTATTCTTTCGATAACTGAATTTTTTCCAAAAAGTTTCATACACCCTTCCTTAATCAGAACTTCATAACAATATTCTGATTGAACAATGATTCCATCGAACCATCAAAAATTCTTATTAAAAATAAGCACAATTTAGAACTCAAAAATTCTACCGAAAATAGGCATAACTAATAAAGTGAATAAAAAAAGATAGAGCATAATTGAACTTAAAATCGATAAAACATCCAAGAATGATTCCCATCCTACATTACGGTTGCGCGCATCATAAACAGCGCTTCTTTTTCCATTCTTTCTTTTCTCATTTGATTGTGCAATTAGCTCATCTAAATCAATAAAAACGTTTCCTGAAAATATTTCTTCTGAAAGTCGATTGTATTCCTGATTATATTCGCACTCATCCTTCGCATGGACACCTTTACCATCAGATAAAATATATTTCCAACCACATTCAGGGCAATACGAGTGATACAAAAGACGATACGAGAGCGAATAAATAAAATTAACCAAGAGCCATGGCAATTTAATAATATAGCTGATATCAAGAGGCTGGACAAAAAAACGTTTAAATTTTTCTCCTTTTTTCATCTCGTTTGCACTAAACGCAAACGAAGACAAAAATGTTTTTCCTTTTAGAAAAACCCCAATCAGGTACGCTTTGCGCTGATGCGTCATGGGATCTTTCATTCTTATTTGCTTTGGTTGAGAAAGACTTGTTCCACTATTTCTTTCAAAAGCTAAAAGATCCGCATCTATCAAAATTCCATCACAATACAGACATTTGATCTCATGATCATCTTTATAAGCAACCTGACATCGAGGACATTTCTTCATTTTATTCTCCTTAGAAATTAACACAAAACAAATTCTTCCTAATACTAAAACTGATAAATCTCAGCAAAGATCGGCATGCTCACACGAATCACAACATAACCATATAAAGCAATCGAAATAAGTATCGAAAGAATATCTAGAAATCTTTCCAACTTAATGTTTCTGTGAGTTAAATCAAAAAACGCACTCTTTTTCCCTCTTCTAACCTTCTCTTCAGACTCCTTGCGCAATACTCTTAAATCAACACGTTCTTTTTTTAGAAAAATTTCATCTGAAATACGATTGTACTCCTGACAATATTCACATGCATCTTTTGGGTGTTGAGCTTCCTGAAAATGATAAAATATAAAATATCGCGTGTTGCATAAAGGGCAATACCGAGAATGCAATATATGAAAAAAGAGCGAATAAACAATATCAACAACAAGCCACGGAATTTTCACAACATATCCAATGTCAATTGGCTGAACAAGAAATCTGGTTGCTTTCTTACTACGCTTAATATCATTACAGCTAAAAGCAAAGGATGACAAAAATGTTCTTCTGCGAAAAAGAATTCCCATCAAATAATCTTTATTCTGATGCGTGAGAATCTTTTTTGAAGGCAATGATTCTGTGCCTTGAGCAGAAGGCGCAACATCTTCTCTCGATTGATCCTGATGAATCTTGACAAGAATGCTCTCGCAATAAAGGCAGCCAACGAGATTTTCATCATCAAAAGTGATATTGCAACTTAAGCATTTTCTCATATTTTTCTTTTATTCAATGAACATAAAAAATCTTTATTTCTTGATTCTAAACCCTAAATAAAGAATTGGTTTTAAAATGCTCCACCATCCTAAAAAAGGTCGCATTTTTGTATATCCTAATTTTCTAGAAGGATAAACTTTCTTCACTAAAACTTCTTTAAACTTATAATCAAAGATTAAAACTTTAAATAAGATATAAGGCTCAAGTTCATACGCATTAAGCCACTGCTGATCCAAATTAATTCGCTTGTCTTTAAAAACAGAGAGCTTAATCGCCCTAAAACCATTGGTGCTATCGGTGACTCGCTTTTTAGTAAAAAAAGAAAGCAATGCTGGATGAAGGCGTGTAGCAATTCTTCGGTACATTGGCATGTCCCCTCCGACTCCGCATCCACCCTTGTATCGAGACCCTTGCACAAAATCAAAATCTTCTTTTATCACTGGATCAACAAGAGAAAATATTTCATTTGGATCATCCTTATCGTTACCAGCCATAATAACAATAATATCAAAATTCTTTTTGATCGCGTGATTTATCGCTGTTCGAATTGCAGCCCCTACTCCAATTCGATGAGCGTGCTTAATGGTTTGAACACCTTGATTTGAAAAACTTTCAATGATTTTGGTTGTTTCATCTGTCGACCCATCATCCATTACCAGATATTCAACTTTTCCAAAAGCCGGGCTTGCAATAAAACGCTCTATTGTTCTTTTAATCTTAACATGTTCATTAAAAGCAATCGGACAAACTAAGACCTTAGTCATTAATTTCTAATCCCTTTTCCCCTATGCTATACAGTAAGCCACAAGAACACTTTAAAGATTCTTCTAATCTTTTTCCGCAACAACATGCATAACCTATTTTTCTAGCAGGATTACCAACAACCATTTCAAATGGCAAAACATCTTTTGTCACAATGCTACCCGCTCCAACAAAAGCATATTCTCCAATGGTAACACCGCACAAAACAGTTGCATTGCTTCCAATGGTAGCGCCCTTTTTTACAATTGTTTTTTCAAGAACCCAGTCTTCTTTTTTGCTGCGAGGATTTCGATCGTTAACAAAAACAACATTTGTCCCACAAAAAACATCATCTTCTAAAATAACACCATCAAAAATCGAGACACCATTTTTAATTGTTACGCGATTTCCAAGCTTAGCCCCTTTTTCCAAAAAACAACAATCACAAATATTGCAATCGGATCCGACAATAGCCCCATCTTGAATATTAACAAAAGCCCAAATACGCGTCCGGTCTCCTATCTGGGATTTATCGTTAACTAATGCGGTTGGATGCTTTGAATAATTCATTTAAGAAATCTTTACTGGCGATCCGCCATTGTTCATTGATTCAGAAATAGCTAAAAGTGTCCTAACAACATCTTCCCCTTTTTTCGCATCTGAAACATCAGGCAACCGATTATTCTTAATGCAATCAAGAAAATATTGATTTTGATTTTTCAAAGGCTCTTTAATCGCAATCTTCGGAATCATCACACTTCCCTCTTTTGATAAAAGCTGAAATTCACCATACGTTTCATAAAAAACTTCTGTTCGCTCAACATGTTTATCATAAAGTCGTATCGGACCCATATTATCCAAATCATCCCACACAATCATTTTTTCATCTCCAACAATCGTAATCTGCCTTACTTTTCGAGGATCAAGCCAGCTCACATGGATATTCACCAAAATGTTATTTGGATATTCCAATGTCACAAATGCCAAATCTTCCAGAGATGTTTTTAAACATTTTTGGCCCCTGGCAGAAACATTGATAGGACAACTATCAAACAAATAATTAAAAATAGAAATATCATGAGGTGCCAAATCCCAAAGAGCGTTAACATCGTAGCGAAATGGGCCAAGGTTTGTTCTTTCTGAATGAGCATAATAAATATTACCAAGCTCGCCCTGCGACAAATATTTCTTTAACTGCACAATGCCTTCATTAAACAAAAAAACGTGCCCGACCATTAAAATCTTCGAATTTTCTTGAGCTAAACGACCCAACTCTTGACATTCTTTCGCGGAAATAGCTAACGGCTTCTCACACAAAACATGCTTGCCGGATTCTAAGGATTCTTTGGCAATTTGAAAATGACTTGCTGTAGGAGTCACGATGCAAACCGCGTCAACATCATCAGTGCTTAAAATATCTCGATAGTCTTTTGTTATTTTAATATGAGGAAAAAGGTTCTTAATGGCCGTTAATCGATCTTGCTCCAAATCCGAACACATGACAACTTCAGAATCTGCAAGCTGAGAAAATGTTCGAATATGGTTAGGCCCCCAATGACCACATCCAATAACACCAATTGAAATCACGCAAACTCCTATCGATTAATTTTTGTAATTTTATATCTTAAGGCTCCCGCAGGAACTTGAATTTCAACTTCATCATCTAATTTACGACCAAGCAAAGCTTTTCCAATTGGCGATGTAATCGAAATCTTTCCCTCTTCATAATTTGACTCTTCCGGAGATACCAGAATATACACAGATTCCTCGTTCGTATCCAAATCAATTAAGGTCACAGTTGCTCCAATAAAAGCCTTGTCTTTTGGAATATCCTCATCTTCAATGATTCGAGCACGAGACAAGGTGCCTTCAAGCTCTGAAATTCTTGCTTCACAATGAGCCTGAGCGTTTTTAGCAGCATCATATTCTGCGTTCTCTTTTAAATCCCCTAAAAGCCTGGCCTCTCCGATAGCCCTTGAAATCTTAAGACGCTCAACTCCTTTAAGCTGATCAAGATCTTTAATCAATTTTTCATATCCTTCTCTCGTTAAATAAACATCACCTGACATATAATTTCCTTTGCATATCAATTTTCTTTAATTTAAAATAAGAAATCTTGTTGGGATGCTCTTTTTTAAAAAAGAGCATCCCAAAAACTCTTACTACATGTTCTCGATAGCAGTCTTAAGCGAAGGAAGAATTTCTTGAATTTCCGCTTTGTTCATGCGACCTAATTTAGCAAAACGCCATTCTTCAGCTGCATTTTTATTTTCTCGTGAAATCTGAAGCTTTTTTTCGCCTCCGTTGTAAGAAAAAACACCAACTGTAATTCTTGTCTCTTCGAATTCCTTTGCATCCTTAAAAATTTCAATATCAAGCGATTTATCATACGGCATGATACTTCTCCTTTTGTTGTGTTGTTAGTTAAAGCCCTGGAATGTTTAATCCAGCCATTTTTTTCATTTTTTCTGCAGCCATTGCCTGGGACTGAGCAATCGCATAATTAATACTCTTTAGAATTTTTTTCTGAAACTCTTGCTGATTATCTTGTCCTAAAAGACTAGGGTCGATTTCAACAGAGTGAAACCTTTGTGCTCCATCGATAACAATCTTAATTCCAGACCCATCATCAGCTTCAGTTCTTGAAGCTTCAAGCTCTCGCTTAATCTGGTCCGCTTGCTTTTTCATCTCCATCAATTTTTTCATCTGATCAAACATCGCACAACTCCTTTATTATATTAAATTTTTCAATCGATATCCCATTTCAATCAATGTTGAAATTAAAAAAGATTTTAAGAACACAATGCCTAAAAATGCCACGATGGGAGAAAAATCAATCGCCATTCTTGGCAAAATCCGGCGAATAGGCTCTAAAATTGGCTCTGTGGTTCGATGCAAGAACTGCACAACGGGATTAAAAGGGTCTGGATTAACCCAGCTAATCAGAGCACGAATCAAAATTAACCAATATAAAAATGTTAAAATAATATCAAGAATTTTTGCCAATGAAATAATTAAATTTCCAAAAATAAACATAAAGCTCCCCCGTGGTTATTTTAGCTTTTTTGAATGTTCTCAAGAGATTTTTCTTGATCATAGTTAATCGCACGAATCGGAAATGGAATCACAATGCCCTCTTTAGTATAGCGCTTCGCTAAACGCTTAATAAATTCATGTTTAATTAAATAATTATCCACAAATTCTTTGGCGCGCAAAATCACACTAAAATTAATACTCGAATGATCAAAAGTATGATATCGAATAAACGGCTCAAAATCTTTAATTCCGCCTACGACCTCTTTCATTACTTCTCTTCCGACTTCTATGGTAACTTTTTCTACTTTTTCCAAATCCGATGTATAGTGTACACCAACCTGAACTAACACAGCTAATTCTTGCTCAGGATAATAATAATTCGTTACTCTTGAATTAACCATCACCTTGTTGGGCATTACCACAATATTATTCGGAAGCATTCGAATCCAAGTTGAACGCCATCCAATTTTGTGCACATAGCCTTCTTCACCAGATTCAAGTTTAACAAATTGGCCAACTTTAATTGGTTTATCAACAATAATTTGAACACCTGAAAAGAAATTCTCAAGCGTTGGCTGCAATGCAAGAGCAACTGCCAGAGAACCAATCCCCAAAGAAGCTAAAACAGGTGTGATGGAAACACCAAAACTGTCCAAAAGAACCAAAAGTCCGATGCCAATGACAAGTAAGCGCGTAATCGTCTTAACAACGCTTCCTGAAGTCTGCAAAACATCATATTTCGGCGAATAGGCTTCAATTAATTTGTTAATAAATTTATCAAAAAATAAAACAATCGCAATAATTGTAACTGCTTTAAATCCAAGAACAACATACTTTGCCAAATCTGCGCCTGCAGTTATCGGAGCAATCCGCTCAACAAGAATTCCACCGCTTGTAAAAATTAATAAGAGCAACGGGACATCAAGCGAATCAACAAGAATATCATCAGCTTTTGTTTTTGTTTTTTTCGCGAATTTTTTGATAGATTTAAATACAATGCCTTTAATCAAAAGACCTGCCATAACCCACAATAAATAGCTAAGAGGGATATAAATCCACGCAAAAATCTTAATACCAAAAATTGTTATTGAATCACCCATAAACCAATCCTCCTTACTTTTCTAAAAAACTGTAAATAAATTTCCGTCAATTAATCTCTCTTCAATGCGGTTAAGCACTCTTTTGATCTTCTTGAAGTTATCATCAACTTCATTCATAACAACAGCCATTCCTTTTGCTGTGTCTTGAAGAGAAACAGCTGTCTGGCCAAATGTTCTAGCAAGATCTTGAACATCCAGAGGATCTTCGCCAACTAACGGCTTAGCAATATCAAGCTTTCGACCATTCCCGGACGGATCTTTGCTAATAGCAATCAACTTTTGCCCTAAGACACCTTCGGTCTTAATTTCAAAACTATACGCCTTTTCAATTTGCTTCTTATATCGTTTAAAAAGGCTTAAACTCACAACAACGTGACGCCCGTCAACTTCTTCATCAAGAAAATCGATTTTGCCAACAGTTCCCACATTAACTCCGGACAAGCGAACTGGTGCTCCGATGGACAGGCCGCCAACTTGACTAAATAAAACTTGAGCCGTAAACTTTGGCTGAGTCAATCCTCTCTCCATCCCAATCGTCAAAACAACAACACCAATCAAAATAACCCCAATAATAAAAAATAGACCTGCATATAACTTTATTGAAAACTCTTTTTTTTCCATTATAACTCCAAGGTTAATTTAGAAATTCTTTAACAAAAGCATTATCTATTGATTCAATCTCCCTAGCCGTGCCTTGCGCTACAAGCGACCCGTCTTTCATAATAACTAATCGATCGGCGATGCGAAACGAATTCTTCATGTCGTGGGATGTGATCACTGTTGTTGTATTAAAATGCCGTGAAATATTTAAAATAGCATCAGCAATATCTCGACTACGAATCGGATCTAAACCCGATGTCGGCTCATCACACAAAAGAATCTTTGAGTTTAAGATAACCGCTCGAGCTAGCGCAGCTCGTTTTTGCATCCCGCCACTTAACTCAGACGGATATTTTTCTTCAATATCATCGAGCCCAACTAAATTCAAAGTGCTCCTAACCTTTTCTCTGATTTCTTGCTCATTCATTTTTGTATGTTCTTTCAGCGGAAATGCGACGTTCTCAAAAATTGTCATAAAATCATATAGCGCTCCATCTTGAAAAAGATATCCCATTTTCTTTCTTAACAAAAGCCAATCTTTTTCACCAAAGCTTGTAACATCCATCGAATCAATTTCGATGGAACCTTTATCCAAAACAAGCAAACCAATTAAATGTTTAAGCAATACGCTCTTGCCGACCCCGCTTTGTCCTAAAATAGCAAGAATTTCACCCTCCTTAACCTCAAAATTAACATCTTTAAGAATCGGTTGATCGTTAAACGACTTGTACAAATGCGAAACTTTAATCATTTTTATTTCTTTTCAAAAATACGAAACTTATTCTTTTCAAATTTAGTATAGATACGATTATACGGGCGCACATCAATCGTCCCAACAAAAAACTGAACTCCATCTTGTTCACCTAACAAGTAAACCTCTGAATCCGATAAAATGTCAATATCATCTTTAGGGTACCATAACTCATCCTCAAAAAGAATAGGTTTGCCATCTTGAATCCATTGAGCTTCCACCTCTAAAACAGAAAAAGACTTTGGTCTTTTTCTTTTGGCTGCATTCGCATCGCACCCTATAAAACCGATCGCAACAATAAGAAAAATAAATATCCTTAAATAATTAAAGAAATCTCTCACGCTTTCCTCCTATCCCCAAAATGTCAAAATAATTTTTGTCAATATTGTATTTGAAACAACAACCAAAATATAAGCCAAAGCAACAGCTTTTGTCGTGAAACGACCAACCCCTAACGATCCACCCTTTGTGACAAAACCTTGATAACAACAAATCCATCCAATTAAAATAGCAAAAAAGAATGTTTTAATAAAACCACTAAAGAAATCAACATAATCAATCGATTGTAATGTTTGATTAATATAAAACGATCCTGGAATATTCGCCTCAAAAACTCCAACTAAATACCCACCCGTGATTCCAATAATCTCAGACATCACAACTAAAATAGGCAAAACAAGGAAACACGCTAACATTCTCGGAACAGCCAAAAACTCAATCGGATCAACACCCATAACTTTGGTTGCAACAATTTGATTGTTAACATTCATTGCTCCCAATTCTGCCGTAAGTCGTGCTCCGGCTTTTCCAGAAAAAACCAAAGCACTAAAAACAGGGCTAAGCTCTCGAACAAGCGAAAGAGCAACTAAGGCAGCTACCTTTTCTTTTGCCCCAAATCGGTCAAGCATAACATATCCCTGCAAAGCTAAAACAACACCAGAAGCAATCGACGTAAGAGCGATGACAACCACAGACTGCATGCCCTGTTCATAAATTTGCTTTATAACTTCCGAAAATCGAATTTTTCCTCTGACGATTCGATTTAATACACTAACCAAGAAATACAAGGCGTTTCCAAGACCAGCAATGCCTTCAAGTGCACTTTGAAAGAAATGTTTTAAAAAAATTAATATTTTCATTCGCCTTTTTTAAGCCACACCTTTTTAAGTTCTTGATTAATCTGGCATTCTTCCGTATTTGTAATCGACCTTTGAAAATCTTTTTTCTTCTTACCTGGCTTTCTCAAGAAAAAATCTTTAACAGCTAAAACCTTTGCCCCAAACTGACGAACATAAAACTGTATTTCTTTGTCATCTGTAACAACAATAATATTCTTTTTTAAATCTGCTCTCTCAACAATTTTCTTAATTGCTTCATCCGCTGTTTCGTTTTCGGTAAACAATATTTTTGGTGCTACCGCATATGCATTAATGCCTACTCCAGGCTGACCATCAAACACAATGGTTACCAGGTTTCGAGAACTTCCCTGCGGACAATCTTGTTCAACAAGGCGAACAAGACTCTCTCGAGATTCCTGCAAACTACCCCTCAGAAGATTTGGAATCTGATAAACAGCATTGTACCCGTCTATGAGATAATGAACAGACATAAACCATTGCCCCAATCAAGCCAATAATAGCCATAAATAAGAAATTAATCAAACTCATACTGGCAGCCGTTGCCGCAGCAACGCCGACCTTTGAAAACAAATAAACAGAGCTCACATCCCGAACACCCAAACCACCAATCGATGGAAAAGCTGATGCAACACAAATCAAGGGAACAAAAATAATCCAATAAATTAATCCAACATCTTGGTGCAAGCCTTTTGCGGTCAGATAAAATACTATCGCTAACAAGACCTGAACAAAACAAGAAATACTAATGACTAAAAATAATGCCTGTTTTTTTTCTTTAATCAGCACAATCGCATAATGAAGCTCCATCAATTTATCTTTAACAACTGGCCATTTATTAAAAACCTGGCAAGCAAACGAATAAAGCCGTTCATTAAAAAGAAACAAAATACCTAATGCCGTAGCTAAAGATATCATTCCAATGGCGATCAACAAAAATTTATCATAAACAATTCGGTACGCCGATGCAAAAGCAACAATCGAAACGATGACCAAAGCCACAAGACCAAAAACTCGATCCAAAAGCACCGAGGCGACCACCTTTGTTTTCTCAGATGTATCTCTAAAAAGCCCAATGGTCTTTACAACATCTCCACCTGTTGATGTTGGTAAAAATAAATTAAAAAAAGAACCAATCAAAAAACAACGTGCCACGCTTTTAAATGGAACCTTGATTCCCAAATAACGGATAATAATGTCCCATCGAATCAAAATAAGAAAATAAATAACAAACATAAAAAATAAACCAGCAAAAAGATAAGCAAAATTTGCTTCTTTCAGAATATCCATCATTTTGGCAACATCGATTTTCTTAAAAAGATAAAAAAGCAACGCTGCACTTAATCCTACTCGTAGCAATAATGAGGCTAATTCTTTGATTTTCTTCTTCAAATTCTAAACCCTTTTATATATCTAAACCCTTTAATCTATTTAAACAATTTTGGTATCCGTCCTCAGCTAAATATGAACTTCGAACGAGTGGGCCGCTTAAAACATGTCCGAATCCAATAGACATACCAAAAGTTTTGTACTCTTTAAATTCATCTGGCAAAACAAAACGATCAACACAAACGTGACGCTCTTTTTTTGACGGTGCTAAATACTGACCAATGGTCAAAAGATCACACCCAGCTGCCCTCAAATCCCGCATCGCCTGCTTCACCTCTTGCTTAGTCTCACCTAGACCAACCATCAATCCAGATTTAGTAAAGATACCTGGATTCAATTGTTTTGCTAATCTTAAAACATTCAGAGATCTTTCATAATCTGCTTGTGGTCGAAAGAGTGTTGACAATCTTTTAACCGTCTCAAGATTATGTCCAAAAACACTAGGTTCTGCATCCAAAACAATTTTGATTAAATTTTCATTACCCAAAAAGTCAGGAACCAATACTTCAATCCTTATTCCCGGAACAGACGCCTTAATTTCTTGAATCGTCTTAGAAAATTGCGCTGCTCCTTGATCTTCCAAATCATCTCTTGTCACAGATGTCACAACAACATATTTTAACCCTAGTCGCTTTACCGCCTGAGCTACATGACAAGGCTCAAAAGGATCAACTTCTTTAGCCTGCCCCGATTCAACCGCACAAAATCGACAAGCTCTAGTGCAACGATCGCCTAAAATCATAAATGTTGCAACGCCAGCTGACCAACAAGATCCCATATTAGGACAATAAGAATGTTCACAAACCGTGTAAATTCCTAACTGAGCAAATGATTCTTTCATGGAATCAATCTTATTTTTATTAGGAATCTTTTGCTTAAACCAACTAGGAAGTATTCTTTGTACAACTGTCATCTATTTTACGAATTTATTTTTAAATCTTTTTTAGTCTTTTTTGCTAAGTTATCCAATGCTTTTTGATTCTGCGCTCTTTCTTCCTCGCTTGCACGGTCGACAAAAAGCACCCCATCAAGATGATCTGTCTCGTGCAAAATAACGCGAGCAAAGAAATCTTCACATTCAATAATTCGTTTCTTTTTATTCTCATCTAGATATTCAACAGTAATTTTTTTTGGTCTCTTAATCGTAAAGGCAAACCCAGGAAAGCTCAGGCACCCTTCTTCCATAGACGATTGGCCCTCTTTCTTTAGGATCTTGGGATCAACAAAAACTCTTGGAAATTCAGGAAGATCAACAATAAAAATTTTCTTATTAATTCCTATTTGTGGTGCTGCCAGGCCAATTTCATTTTCGTTATCTGCAATTGTGTTAATCATTACATTAATGAGCATACGTTCAGCAGGACCAATTTTCTTAACTGGCTCTGATTTCCTTCTTAAACAAGGATCCCCATATGTCCTAATTCTTAACTTTGTTTTGATCATCTAAATAAACAACCTTTGCCTTATGTGTCTTTGCTTGATTTTCTTCTAAAAAACAATAACTTAAAATAATAAGCTTGTCTCCTACGCATCCTGATCGAGCTGCAGGACCGTTCAGACAAACAACTCCCGAGTTTTCTTTTCCCGCAATAGCATACGTTTCAATTCTAGAACCAGTATTTATATTTAAAAGCTCAACTTTTTCTCCAGGGAGAATACCAACACTTTTTAAGATTGCTTCATCAACAGTAATACTTCCTTCATAATACAGCTCAGCCTCTGTCACGCAAGCATTTGCAATTTTTGATTTCAGAATAGTCAAAATCATCTCTCAGCGTCCTCTCGTCCTGCCCTAATTTATAAATTCTTATTAATTTGCTCTAATAACTGATCCTTTGCCACAGCTCCGACAACCTGATCAACAGCTTCACCATTTTTAAACAAAATAAATGCTGGGATAGACATGATCCCGTATTTTACAGCTAAGCTTTGAGCTTCATCCACATTAACCTTCGCGACCTTAGCCTTTCCAGCCAATTCATCAGCCAACTCATCAAGAATTGGACTCATCATCTTGCAAGGACCGCACCATTCCGCCCAAAAATCAACCAAAACTGGAATCTCTGAATTGACGACTTCCTGCTCAAAATTTTTCTCTGTTAAATGAGATGCTCCCATAAAGCGCTCCCCTTTCGTTAAATTTATAAAAATATATTTAGATTTATATATACATATGTATATATAGTGAAAATGTATTATACAAATATTTAAGGTTTATATCAATAATATTCTTTAGAGGCTAAAGAATATTAGAATACGCATAAGTTATTTCTTTCCAACAAATTATGGTCCTCTTCAAATGCCTAAAGGACTATTCCGTAAGCTCTTTTAAACAAAAAACATAATTGAAGACCTTACGATAGAAAATGCGTGACAAAAAGTACCCTGGTTTTATTAATTTTAATACGGATAAGACGCAAATTAAAATGATGCAGCATCATTAGAAAAGTCGTTATTTTGTTATTTTTCCCTGCGAAGCCACAGAATCTGTGGCTTTTCTGATATCTTCAGGTTTTCCTAAATAATAATGTTTAATTGGACATAAATTTAAGTTAAGCTCATAAACCAATGGAATGCCTGTTGGAATATTAAGACTAGAAATATCTTGATCAGAAATGCCGTCTAGATGCTTAACTAAAGCGCGCAAACTATTACCGTGGGCGGCAATCAAAATTCTCTTCCCCTTCTTTATCTCAGGCGTAATTGTATTATGCCAAAAAGGTAAAAATCGATTAACTGTTTTTTCTAAGCTTTCAGTTAAAGGAATATCG
This sequence comes from Candidatus Omnitrophota bacterium, assembly GCA_028693815.1. Taxonomy (NCBI): domain Bacteria; kingdom Pseudomonadati; phylum Candidatus Omnitrophota; species Candidatus Omnitrophota bacterium. The sequence goes on along the minus strand of JAQUUP010000010.1, from coordinate 24,186 downwards.
CTCTCATCTAAGTTTTTATACTTTTCATCAAACCCAGGATAACGTTGATCTTGTTTTGTCAAAGGCGGCGGACAAACATCATAGCTTCTTCGCCAAATATGAACTTGGCTCTCTCCATATTCTTTTGCTGTCTCGGCTTTGTTTAATCCCTGCAAAGCTCCATAATGCCGCTCATTTAAACGCCAAGAAAAAGAAACAGGAATTGACGATAAGTCCATCTCTTGAAGCACAATTGAAAGGGTGTGTGTTGCGCGAGTTAAAACAGACGTAAAAGCAACATCAAAAACAAAACCTTCTTCTTTTAAAACTTGCCCTGCTTTGTGGGCTTCGGCGATTCCGTTTTCAGACAAATCCACATCTGTCCATCCAGTAAATCTATTTTCCCGATTCCAAATGCTTTCACCATGACGAAGTAAAACAATCTTATAAATATCTTTTATCATCTAAATATATTTTGTTTTTTAATAAAAATAGCCGCCATGCGAGCCACAAAAATAATTAAAAATATTTGTCCAGAAATAATCTCGAGATACGCCAAACTAATCGCCCATGTTGTAACCGGAAAAACACCAGAAAATTTCAAGGATGTCAAAACAGAATAACTAAAATAAAAAAATGGTATCTGTCCTAACTCGTAAGTAGAGAAGTTTGCACGATTAATCCAATACGTAAAAGAATAGAGAACCGCCCATAACAAACCAATCAATAAATATCCACAAATTCCAGATTTAAAAATATTAACAACGTCGTCCTCTTGCTCCATCAACTTTTTTATAATCATTTTGATCGAAAGCCCTAAAATCAAGATATAGATTCCATGAACAGAAACAATCAAAACCCTCTCGAGAAGCGGAGTAGTAATGAACGCGAGAATAAGATCAAGAAAAAAACCAATCGCAACTAATAGAATCGATTGCCAAAAAGTCTTCATTTTCAAAGACCCTGCTCGAAGAGACAAAACGAGAATAAAAAAGAACACAAATGGCGATATGGGAATAATCGGATGAACATCTTGAAGTGCGGGCATCAAAAAGAAAAGTGAAATCAATACAAAAAGAAGAACATTCATCTTCTCTTGTGCTATTTTTAAAAAATTCATATCTTTCTCCTATGCATAATAAACAACTGATTTATATTTATTATACCTTATTTTCAAAATAGAGAAATAAAAAAGGGCGCAACTTTTTTGTTGCGCCCTTTTTTTGCTATTCTTTAAAAAAATTATTTTGCAAGCTTTTCTGCCAACTCAATAACTCTGGTTGAATATCCCCACTCATTATCATACCAACCAATGACCTTTACCATATTTCCAGAAATCATTGTTGATAACGCATCAAAAATACATGAATGCGGATTTCCAATGATGTCACAAGAAACGATTGGCTCATCACAATACTCTAAAATACCTTTTAGAGGACCTTCAGCTGCTTTTTTCATAGCAGCGTTAATTTCTTCAACTGTAGCTTCTTTTTTAAGTTCAGCAACAAAATCAGTGACAGATCCATCTGGAGTTGGTACGCGAATCGCCATTCCGTTTAATTTTCCATTAAGTGCTGGAATAACTTTTCCTACCGCTTTAGCAGCTCCTGTTGTTGTTGGAATCATAGAAACAGCAGCTGATCGGGCGCGTCTCAAGTCAGAATGTGGAAAATCAAGAAGACTTTGATCATTTGTATAAGAATGAATTGTTGTCATCAACCCTTTAACCAAACCAAAATTATCATTTAACACCTTAACCATCGGAGCCAAACAATTTGTTGTACAAGATGCATTTGAAACAACAACGTCTGTACTCTTTAGCTCATTATCATTAACACCTAAAACAATCGTGTTATCAATTTCATCTTTAGAAGGAACTGTTAAAATAACTTTTTTAGCCCCTGCCTTAATGTGCTCTAGACACTGTTCTTTTTTACGAAAAACACCTGTTGATTCAACAACAACATCAACACCATATTTTCCCCATGGAATCTCAGCTGGATTCCTAATCGCCGTCACTGGAATTTCTTTGCCATTAACAACAATTGCACTGTCTTTTGCTTCAATAGTTCCATCAAATCTACCTTGAACAGAATCATATTTCAATAAATGTGCCAATGTCTTAGCATCTGTCAAATCGTTAATTCCGACAATTTCAATATTGCTTTTTTTCATAGCAACACGAAGTACCATTCTTCCAATGCGTCCAAAACCATTAATTCCTATTTTCATAATCTTCCTCCATCTGGTTTGTTAATAAGTGATTTTATGATCGTAATAAATTTAAAATATCTAATCTTAAGAATGACTATTATAATCATTCCCTTTATTTAGTCAAGAGCTTTGAAAATTTATTTGAAAGAAAACCTACGATGTGGATTGCCCTATTTTAGCTTCTCTTAAGAATTTTGCCGCAATCAAAGGGTCCGTTTGAACCACATAAAACCCAGTGCCCCATTCAAAACCAGCCATATTAGTCAATTTTGGGATCAACTCAATATGCCAATGATATCCCTCTGGATAGTGATACTTACCAGGAGCTGTGTGAATAAAGAAATTATATGAAGGATCGAATAAACAGGCTTTATTCCGCATCAACATTTCTTTTAAAATTTTTCCAAGACTATATTTCTGAGCATCATTCATTTCGCAAAACTGAGCCTGATGCTTTTTCGGCATAATCCATGATTCAAAAGAAAAACGAGACGCATATGGAGCGAAACAAATAAAATCTTCGTTTTCTGCAATAATTCGGTCCTTATCTTTTATCTCCTGCTGAATAATGTCACAATAAATACAACGTCCATGAAACCTATAATACTGATCAGAACCTTCCAAAGCTTCCAAAACATATTTTGGAACCATCGGAAGCGCCATCACCTGACTATGGGCATGCTCAAGACTAGCGCCAGCTTGAACGCCATAATTCTTAAAAATTAAAACATATTTAAATCTCGGGTCTTTTGCCAAATCAATAGAACGAGAACAATATTTGCTAATAACATCAAAAACTTCTTGATCTGTTAGATCAGGGATATCTTTGCTGTGATCCCGCGTTTCAACAATAACTTCATGCGCTCCGATTCCATTCGACATATCAAAAACACCAATACCTCGTCTATTAATTTCACCTGAAATATCAAGCGCTGGAAATTTGTTAGGCACAACGCGAACACGCCAATTAGAACTATTTGCCCCGCCACCATCGCGAATAGCTTCAATTTCTGGGGGCGTTCGATTCTCTCGCTCAGGACAAAATGGACACGTTACCTGCTGATGAAAAACTCTCGTCTCTTGCTCATAATCTTCAGGCATCAAAGATTTTTCTGTTTTAACAATAACCCATCGTCCTAAAATTGGATCTTTGCGCAACTCTCCCATTTAAATCTCAACCTCTCTTAAATAACTTGCCGCTTCTTCTGGCGGAATAGGACAAATATAAAAACCTGTTCCTTTTTCAAAACCAGCTGTATGTGTCAATCTTGGCATAACTTCAATGTGCCAATGATAATCCTCTTCCATAGTATTCTCCTGCATCGGTTTTTCTTTTTGTCGTTGAAATGGAGCTGTATGAACAACAAAATGATATGCTGGATCACCAAGACCAATTTTGATCTTAAGCAAAATTTCCTTTAATGCTTTTGCCAATTCAGTTTCCAGCCCACTGACTCCTTTTGGAAATTGTGCATTATGTTTTTTAGGTAAAACCCAAAGCTCAAACGGAAATCTTGATGCAAAAGGCACCACAACAAGAAAATGGTCATTTTCAAAAATAACGCGTTCTTGAGCAGCAATTTCCTGCTTAATTAAATCGCAATAAATACATCGCTCATGATAGTCAAAATACTTTTTTGAGCCATTAAGCTCTTCTTTAACCCGCATAGGTTTAATCGGTGTTGCAATAATCTCTGAATAAGAATGCGTGATATTTTGATTGTCCCTCGACCAATTATAATTCTTATGTGCCAAAACATATTGCAAACGAGTATCTTTTTCAAGATCATTAATGCGCGCTACATATGTCTGAATCACTAGTGCAATCTGCGAAATATCTAAATCAGCCATATTTGCAATATGACTTGGAGTCTCAATAATAACCTCATGCGCTCCTCTCCCCTCAAGAACATCATAAAGTCCATGACCTTTTGGTGTCAAATCAACATCTGTTTCTAAAACAGGATTCTTATCCGGTACAACGCGCACCTTCCAACCCTTAGAATTTGGCTTAGAATTATTTTCTCGAATGGCATAGATTTCAGGCGGGGTTTCTTTTTCATGACCTTCACAAAAACAACATTCTTTTTCCAAAGAAATATCGTCGTTACTTCTATCCGCAACAATAAAATTACCTGGACGTCTGGCTCTATCTTTTGCCATAACAACCCAGCGGCCAATAATCGGATCTTTTCTTAATTCATGCATATATTACTTTTCCTTTAATGCACGATTATAGCACAAAGGGGGAATAAGGAAAATTGTTTAGTAAAAATCTTAAGTGGGGTTTATCCTACAAAATTACATCTTATTAGCCTAAAATAGTACCGACTTCAATCTTATGCCCTGCAACGAAACTTGCTGCATCCATTTGTTTCGAAGACTCCAGATGAACTCTCTTAACCAAAAGAGCCTTATCTGATGCGCCAACCACGAAACCTTGCTTTGAAACATTAATAATTTTGCCAGGAACAGAATTCTGATCAACAACTTCTGTTTCTAGAATCTTTAAAATTTTTCCTTTGTATTTTGTATACGCGCTTGGCCACGGCAATAGCCCACGAACAAGATTTCGAATCTCTTCTGCAGATTTATTCCAATCAATCAGCCCTAATTCCTTTGTCAGTTTTGGGGCAAAACTAACTTTGGTGCAATCTTGCTTTTGAAGAGAAATATTATTATTTTCAATATCATCTAAGCAATTTAAAAGAAAATCGACGCTCTCATTAATCATCCGTTGCCTCAAAATCGCGGAAGTATCATCTTTTTTAATATCTAATTCTTTTTGCTTTAAAATATCACCAGAATCAAGATTTTGATCAATTTTAGCAATCGTCATGCCCGTTTTCTGATCGCCATTAATAATCGCCCAATTAATCGGAGCCGCTCCTCTATATTTCGGAAGAAGAGAGCCGTGAACATTAATTGAAAACATCATTGGTAAATCAAGAATTTCCTTTGTCAAAATACGTCCATACGCAATAACAACAAAAAGCTCAGCACCATAGCCTTTCAGTGCTTTTAAAAACTCATCACTTCTTAAATCTTTGGGCTGTAAAACATCTACGCCATAATTAGCCGAAATAATTTTAGGCATTGGCAAAGAAATTTTAAGATCTCTCCCTTTAGGCCTATCCGGTTGAGTCACGCACGCCAAAACCTCATGCCGAGAGCAAATCAAGCTCTCTAAATTTCTAGATGCAAAATCATCGCTTCCAAAAAAAACTATTTTCATAGCCAAATTCCTTTTTTAAGGATCCACATTAATAGTCACGATAGAATCTGCTTTTCGCTTTATATCCTTAAGACCTTGTCGGACAACTTTTACAATTTTTTGAACTTCCTTGCTTTTTATCAATATAGCAAATCGATACTGATCGCGCAACTGAGCAATCATATGTGGCTGCGGGTCAGAAACCTCGACGCCTTTGATATCCTGACTCAAGAAATTTTGATATAAAGCATCCGCTTGAATAAGCGCAGACTCTTTTTTAAGTGAACGAACAAGCACTTCGGCCATGTGCACAAACGGTGGACACTCAATTTCTTTTCTTAGCTCTAATTCATTTTCATAAAACCCTAAAAAATCATCCTTCGCAAGATTCTCAATACAATAATTGTCGGCAAGCCTCGTCTGAATAACCATCTGTTTATTTGTCAAACTCTTAAGATGCAACAATAAAGAAAACGCCTTGTGTGCCGCTCGGTAATCCAAGCGATTGAGCTCGCTATCAAGCTGAACAACGGCCGTTAGATCAAATGAAGGTTTTTTTTGTAAATTCAAAACAGCTTGGGTTGCAACCAAAACATCAAAATCTTTTTTAATCTGACCGCTGTCTCTGTCAAAACAACTAACACGCGCCGAAGGGAAAATGCGAGCGACCTCACTCTCTAACTTTTCAATGCCCTGCCCTGTAAAATTCAGATACCCAACATTACAACTTGGACAGATCTCTGGACGATTAGATTTATAATTGCAATGCCTGCAAACAACTTCTTTGGAATGAAACAAATACGTTAGATGCACATCACAGCGCGGACACTTTAAAACATTCTGGCATTTTGCACAAACTCCAAAACTACTAAATCCTCGTTTATTCATCAAAAGTAATATTTTGCCTCTTTCATTAAGTGTTTTTTCAATTGCATAATAAAGAGGAATAGAGACAAGTGTATTTTTTCGAGGCTTATAATTTGAAATATCAATAACCTGAACAGGCAAATTTGTTTTAGGGTATAAATTGACGAGATCTATTTCTTTAGATTTTGTTAAAAAGAAAATTTCTACCGATGGGACTTGGGCCAAGGCGACAAAAGAACACTTTTCGATTCTTGAACGCATCAAAGCCACATCGCGCGCATGATAAAAAGGCGATTGATCTTGCTTATAGGAGAAATTGTTCTCTTCTAAAATGACAATAAGGCCCAAATTGTAGACGGGGGCAAAAACACATGAACGCGTACCAACAACAACAGAAGCTTCTGCATTCTTAAGTCTTAACCAATTCTTAAGCTCCTCAGTCCCTCTAATCTTTTTATCTAAAACAATAACTTCTTTTTTTGTCTGTTCCTTTAATTGATCAGCAACATACTTAATTTTTAAATTCTCTGGAACTAAAACAATAACACCCTGGCCTGCATTGATTGTATTTTTTATCTTATTTAAAACCTTTATCCAACTTTGATCGGTCGGCTGTCCGCAAACTAAGAAAAATCTAGGTTTCCTTTTATTCGGCAGAACATCTTTCTTAATAGAGATTTCTACTGATTTCTTTGTTTTCTTTAAATTTCTAGGCAAGAATGTTTCTACCGCCTCGCCAAAAGAGCAACAATAATATTTTGAAAACTCTTCTGCGAGCTTAAGAAGGTTAGGCGAAATAACCGGCTCTGAGTCTAAGACATTAATAATCGATCTTAGTTTTTCAAAAGGACTTGTCTCTTTTAAACCAACAACAAATCCCATCATTTTTTTTGACTGGAATGGGACAATAACGCGTTGACCCACTTTTATCTTTCCTAAAAATGCAGAATCAATCTTATAATCAAATGATTTATCTACAGGAAGACCAACAACAACCTGAGCAATTTGTTTTTTCATATTTTTTAATGAATAAATTTACGCGATTAGATTAATAATATCACAAGAGGCAGATGGACGGGCTAATTTCTTTATATTGGCCATTGCTTTCGCTCTATATTCTAGGGAAGCATTGAGAGTCTTAATTTCCTCAGCCATTTCAAGAATTGTTACACCGCTTACTCCAACACCATATTCTTTTAAAACTTTAATATTATTTGTTTCCTGTCCAGGAATCGCGCTGAAGAAAATAAGAACAAGCCCTGTAACTAGGGCTTCTGAAATGGAAAGACCACCTGGCTTTGTAACCATAGCATCGGAAACAGCCATAAACTCGTTCATGTTATCAATAAAACCATATACCTTAGTAAGGTCATCTTTAGTTTTCAATAAACGATTAAATAAACTCTTGTTATGCCCACAGACAACAACTCGCTGAAACCCAGATAATGATGCGATAATTTCTTCAATCGGTCCTATACCAAAAGATCCGGTTGCAATTAAAACTGTAAAAATATCTTTTTTAAGCCCTAGCTTATCACAAAGACTTGCACGATCATATTCTTGTGAAAATTTCTCGTCCGTTGGAATTCCTGTGATCAATATTTCTTCACTTCGAACACCTAAAGAAACTAGCGTCTTTTTAGTATGTTCACAAGCAACACAATAACGATCAACACCCTGAGAGACCCAGATGCTATGTGCATCATAATCCGTAACGCCACAAATAATTTTTGAAGTGATCTCTCCTCTGCGCTTTAAAAACGCCGCGACCTCATTTGGAAAAAAATGCGTCGAAATAATATAATCAAAATTTTCTTTTTTTAAAAATTGATGCAATTTCTGCGCATTGATGGCATTAAAAAAACGTCTCAACCCCTGCACAACCCTCAGCAAAAAACGAATATCCGCAAGCCAAAAGAAAAACCCCCACGCCTTTGGGCATTTGCTAATTAAAAGGGCATATGTTTTTCGATAAATCTTTTTGTAAAAAGAATTGGTATAGTCTAGAGCGTCAACGAGTTGAACATTAAAATCGGTATGTTTTTTGACGCTAGTATAAATAGCCTCAGCGGCTTTTTGGTGTCCGGCTCCTGCCGAGGCATGAATAAGAAGAATTTTCATTGATGATAATCTTTCTTGCATCTGAAAGTGTTTGTGCAATAAAATCAGGTTGAACCGCCCAACTCTTTGCATCTTTTCTTTGATTCTTTCCAGATAACACTAAAATTGTTTTGCATCCAGCATTATGCCCTGCTTCGATATCCGTCTTGTCATCACCAACAAAATACGCATACTTGGCATCCTTTGACTCTTTATTGATAATTTTAAGAGCCCGCTCAATAGAGCCTATATTTGGTTTTCGACAATCACACCCTGCATCAGAACGATGTCTGCAATAAAAAACTTTTTTAATTCGTCCACCAGCTTTTTTAACATGTCGCATCATATAATCATTAATCTGCTCAAGCTTTCTTTCTGAATAAATTCCCTTTGCAACGCCAGCCTGATTAGATACAACAAAAATAGCGTATCCTCTTTTCGTTAAATCAACAATAGCCTCAATCGATCCAGGAATAAAATGGAAGTCTTTAACCTTAGTAACATACTTCCCAAATCCAGGAAACTGATTAATAACACCATCCCGATCTAAAAAAGCAATTTTCATTTCTTCTTATCCTTTTTCAATATCCAAATATTTTGCACAGTTCATAATCTAGCAAAATGAAAAAACACACCTTTTTATTTCTTTTTCTTATTCTTTACAACAACCACACTGTTGGCCTGACCCATCAAACAAAGATTCCTTAAGCACTGCACAAACCAAATCAATTTGCTCTTTTTTAATATGCGGAAACATCGGCAAAGACAAAATCTCACCTGCAATTTTTTCTGATACCGGAAGATCACCTTTTTTATATTCTAGCTCTTGATATGCTTCTTGAAGATGAACAGGAATCGGATAGTGAACCAAAACCCCTATCCCTTTTTTCTGCATTCTTTCGCAAACAATATCTCTATTCTTTGTTCGAATAGCAAATGTTTGAAATGTGTGTGTTCGATTTTCTTTAATCACAGGCGCACAAACACCTTCAATTTGATCTAAAAGTTTTCCATAATAAACAGCTGCTTCATTTCGCATTTTATTCCACCGATCAAAATGTTTTAACTTAGCGTCTAAAACAACAGCCTGAACCGTGTCTAGCCTAGAATTATATCCCTTGATAACGTGCTCGTAACGGCCTTTTCTTCCATAATCGCGCAACATCAAAACTTTATTATAAAGATCTTCACTATTCGTTGCAATAAATCCTCCGTCGCCAAAAGCTCCTAATCCCTTAGTCGGATAAAAACTAAAACAACCTATATCGCCAAACGAACCAACTTTCTTGTTCTTGTAAAGCGCTCCATGAGCCTGCGCACAATCTTCAACAATTCTTAAATTATGCTTTTTAGCAATAGCTAAAATCTCATCTAAATTTGCAGGCTGACCGTACAAATGAACTGGCATAATAGCTTTTGTTTTCTTCGTAATAAGAGACTCCAGCTTTTTTATATCAAGACTATACGTGCCCTCTTCAATATCTGCAAAAACAGGCGTTGCTCCGGTGTACGACACAGCTAAAGCAGAAGCAATAAATGTAAATGTCGGAACAATGACCTCATCTCCCGGCCCGATATCAAGCGCACGTAAAGCCAAATGCAGTGCATCTGTTCCGGAATTAACGCCAATGCCGTATTGCGTATCACAATATTTTGCAAAATTTACTTCAAAATCTTTTTCTTCAGCCCCAAGAATAAAATTTCCAGTCTCGAAAACTTTTTTTACACCTTTATCAACTTCATTTTTTACCTCATCATATTGAGGACGAAAATCAACAAATGGAATACTCATTTTATTACAACTCCTTTAATAAGCGCCTAGCTTGCTTCCCATAAATATTAAATCATTGTCTGAATCATAAACTGACAGAGATATTTTTCGGAAGACCCTCTTAACAGTATAATTTTACAATGGCTTTTTTCAACCACTTTATCAGCTAATTTTCAATAATTCTTAATCAGCCATCTCCAGTAAAAACATTCTTTTCTTATTCATTATTGACTAATTTTTCTTGTGCTAGTTTGTATCGATCCGGGGTACCGATATCTAAGAAACCTTGATCCGTGATAAATCCAAAGAAACTTTTGTTAATGAGATTTGGAAAAAAATCATGTTCAATCGAAAAAGCTTCTTGGCTTGGCATTGAGTCAAAAACTTCTCTTTCAAAACAATAAATGCCAACACTAACATACGGCGAAAATGCTTTTTCACTCTTTTCTTGAAAACTCATAATTGCGTTATTATCATCAATAACAACAGATCCAAAATCCTTCTTATCCTTAACTTCTGTTAAGACCATTGAAGTAAAAGCATTCTTTTCATTATGAAACTTTAAGAAATCTTTAAATAAAACGGTGCAAAAACAATCACCATTGAGAGCAAAGAATTTATCGCTTCGCACAAATGATCGAGCTTTCTTAATTGCACCTCCTGTTCCAAGAGGCGCTTCTTCCGTAGAGAATTCAATCGTCAATCCTAAAGCATTATTCTGATAATAAGACTCAATCTCTTGAGACTGATAACCGGTACATAAAATAACTTTTTTAAAGCCTTGGCTTGAAAGATTTTTAAGCAAGATATCAAGAAAAGGAACACCATTAACCTGAGCCAAAACTTTTGGCGTATTTCCCGTCTCAGAACGAAGACGTTTTCCTAAGCCTCCGGCTAAAACAACAACATCTATTTTTGATAAGTCGCACAAAAGGCTTACTCCACTTTTCCAGTATTTGGTTGATAAAAAATAATTTGGCTTCCTTGCATCTCAAACTTAAAAGGAATTTCCAATAACGAATTTAGAGCTTCTCTGATCTGATTTTGTTTTTCTGGATCAGCAAATAACAAAACAAATCCTCCCCCACCGGCACCTAAAAGTTTTCCTCCTGAAGCCCCAGCTTTTTTAGCCTTTTCATAAATTTCGTCAATATATGGCGTTGATATTTTATCAGATAATTGTTTTTTTATTTGCCAAGATTCATCTAAAAGTTTTCCAAATTCTGAAATATCATTTCCATTTAGAATATCGAGAGCTGTTGATGCCATTTGATACATTTCAGTTAAATCTTTTTTCTTCTTTGGAATATTTTCAATTTGATGTTTCGCAATCTCTGATGCCGTTCTTGAGAATCCTGTAAAAAACAACATCAGACGATCTTGTAAAAACTTTAACTTCTCAGATGAAATCGTTACCTTTGTTGTCTTTAAATGGGTTGACCCACCAAATTCAACATAATTAAATCCACCATTTGCCACTAATGCTTGATCTTGACATCCAACATTTTCCTTGCACATTTCCTGCTCAACATAAATCGCTTCCTCAGCTAAACGTTGCTTGCTAACCATCTTTCCTTTTAAAGCATATAATCCGTTTAAAAGCCCAACGGTAAAAGACGAACTAGAGCCCAAGCCTGTGCGAGCGGGAAGGTCACCATCATGATGAATTTCAAGACCATCTGAAATCTTTAAAAACTTAATCGCTTCACGCACAGCCGGATGAACAATGTCGTCGACGTTGTTCACCTGCTCGACCTTAGAATAAATAATACGCGACTTATGATCAAAAAAAGGAGGCAAATAGCGACAAGTAATATAGCAATACTTATCAATAGTCGTACCTAAAGAAGCACCTTTATTTTCATTAAACCAAGCAGGATAATCTGTTCCGCCGCCAAAGAAAGAAACACGAAAAGGGGTTCGGCTTATAATCATTTCTTAACTCCTATAAATTATTTTGATAAAATATCCCGCTTGAGTTTATGTTTAAGCATCTCTTTAATATGATCTACTGTTTCTTGTCCAAACTTTTCCAAAATCATATCTAAATATTTAGAATTACTATAATAAGCGTTAAACGCATCATCACGAAAACGCAAAACTTCTTCGGCCGAACAATATTTTGTTGGCAAAGGAAGCGTTTGAGGGCTAAACTGCGAAAATCCCATCCATCCATCCGGCAGACTCAATCCTTGTTTAATCGCATCTTGATAAAGCGGCGAACCCGGATACGCCATGGTGGCGTAAAAATTAACATATTCACAATTAATTTCTTGCGCTAAAGAAAATGTTTCTTGCATAGTTTCAAGAGTATCGTCGGGAAGTCCAAACATAAAATTACCAATAATATGAATACCAGCATCTTGGGTCATCTTCATGGCTTTTTTAACCACATCCTGACTAAAACGCCCTTTTGAAACACCTTGTCGAACATCCGCAGAGCCTGCCTCTATTCCATAACAGAGCCAATTAATTCCTGCGGCTTTTAATTTCTTTAAAACTTCCTCGGAAACCGTATCGACTCTTGCATATGCCCAGAAATTTATATTGTGGTTTCGCTCAATTAAAAGATCACAAATTTCAAACATACGTTGCTTATCAATAACAAAAAGTTCGTCTAAAATTTTCATATGCCGCACTTGATATTTTTCAACCAAATAGTCGATTTCCTCAACAACTCGTTTTGGACTTCGAAAACGAATGCCTGGATTGCCACTATAAAGTGCGTGAATATTACAATAATGACAATGAAACGGGCAACCTAAGCTTGAATAAATAATCGCATACGGCGAACGATGCTTAACATCACCAAAGCAATGCCAATTATGTGCTCGATACTTTTCCATCGGGAGAAGGTCCCATGCAACAAAAGGCAAGCTGTCTAAATCTTCCACCACATCCGCCCATCCGTTATCAACAAAATTTCCATTCTTCAGATAACAAAGACCTTTAATATCAAGATTCAATTCTTTTTTTTGTGATTTAAGCTCTTCTAAAAGTTTTGATATCGGTTCAAAAGCTTCTCCCCGACAAACAAAGTCAGCTCTTTCTTCTTTTAAAGTTTGCTCAGGCAGTGCAGAAGGATGAATACCATACAAAATTGTTGCAGATGCTATATTTTTTTCTTTAAGTAAAGACACGACATGACGAACACCAACCATTTTCGGCGTTGAACTCGCAGAAGGATTAGCCCCAACAGCCCCAATGCCAATGGTTAAAGGGCTATATTCAATAATTTTATCAACCGTCTCTTTTGCGCCTAAGCCTTCAGCCTCTGCATCAATAATTTTTACAGAAAATCCTCGATCCCGCAAAACCGCGGCCAAAAGACCAATCCATAAAGGCGGCTCAATGCCGGCAAGGCTTTCTCCGAGCTTGCCAAACATTTCTTTTTGAATACTTGGATTAACTAAAACAATATCAAGAGACATTAAATTTCTTATACTTATTTTAAGAATTCATTTATTTTTTGCACAACACTGTCAGCGTCAATGCCATAATGCTGACGAATGACATCACGTCCGCCATATTTATAGCAATATCCTTGATCCATCGAAAGCCCAATACGTTTCACAGGAATTGTAACAGCATTATCCTGCAAAACTTCACAGATAGCTCCACCAAACCCACCAGAAACAAAGTGTTCTTCGAGAGCGATTAGCTTCTTAGATCCGTCGATAGCTTCAACAAAATTCTTTTCATTAATAGGAATAGTGTATACGTCCACGACACCGACGTTAACTCCGCTCTTATTAAGCTTTTCTGCTGCTTCAAGCGCAACATGCACCATACTGCCTGTCGCTGCAATATAAATATCACCCGGTCTTAAAATTGCGACACCTTTAGAAAAGTCTTCCTCTTGACCATACAATGTTGGCAAAACAAGTCTATCTAAGCGAACATAGTTTGCTTTTTTCATCCGCGTCGACATCTCAGCAACAGCCGCAGCCATCGTGCTATCCGAGATGCTATTAATCACGATATCTGGCATAGAACGCATAAGCGCAATATCTTCTATCATGTGATGCGTGGGCCCAGAATCTTCATATCCAAAACCAGCACCAACCCCAACAATTGTAATTGGAATTTTCATCATTGAATTATTAACACGAATCTGCTCGAGACATCGAAATGTAATAAAAGGAGCGATCGCATAAACAAAAACTCTTTTGCCCTCCTTCGCAAGACCAGAAGCTATCAAAATAGCATTTTGCTCAGCGATGCCAACATTGACAAATTGAGCAGATAAATCTGTTCTAAATTTATCCAGAGATGGCGCACCCATATCTGCAGATAAAACAATGATGTCTTTATTTTCTTTTGCTAAATCATAAACTTTATTCCAGAATGAATCACGTTGAGTAATATTATTCATAGCTACACCTTCTTTCAAGTTCGGCTAATGCTTTTTTAGCATCATCTCCTTTTGGAGCAATACCATGACACACGGGTTGATAACAAAAAGATTCGACGCCTTCTCCTTTGATCGTGTCTGCGATAATTAGCAAAGGTTGCGTTGATCGACGAGAACGAACACGTCCTAAAACATCAAGCAAATCATCCATTGAATGTCCGTCAATACATTCAACATCCCAACCAAAAGATCGCCATCGTTCATTCATCGGCTCTAGGCTTACAATATTTTCCGTAAAATCAGTTACACACAAATAATTACGATCAATAATCGCTACTAAATTATTTAAATGATTGTGCGATGCAAACATCGCTGTTTCCCAAATAGATCCTTCGTAGCACTCACCGTCACCTAAAAGTGTAAATGTTAAAAATAAATCTCTATTTTTCTTAGCTGCCAACGCCGTTCCCGCAGCAAACCCAAAACCTTGCCCTAAAGATCCACATGTAATTTCAACGCCTGGAACGCTGTTTTGAAGATGAACACCAAAGTTGCCATCTTTTTGAGCAAATTTATCTAGCTCCTTCATATTAAAATATCCACAATCCGCAAGCACAGTATAAAGCGCAGGACTAGCCTGTCCCTTGCTTAAAATAAAACGATCTCGATCACTCCAATCTGGATTCTTAGGATCATGACGCAGGATGCACCCATGATACAGCGCAACTAAGATATCAACACAAGACATCGACGAGGTCACATGACCTGTCTCGGCCTTAACACACATATTCAAAATATGCTTTCGAATATCCCAGGCTTTTTTCTTTAATTGTTTTTTCATAAAATCCTCTCTTTACTTTAAATATTTGCGTATTGGCTACGCTTAATAATTTGATACGCCTTAACTAATTCTTCAATACCGTCTGCCAATGAAACATTTGGCTTAAAGCCTTTTTTTTCTATTTTCTCATTGCTCACAACATAATCACGCTTATCTGGATCTTCTCCAATAGGAGATTCATAAAAATAGAATTCTTTGACATGTTTTTTAATCTCCTCGCAAAGTTCTTTTTTGCTCAAATTCGCATCGCTTAATCCGACGTTATATGGCTCATTCTTCATTTGATCAAAATTACATAGTCCTAGCATAAAAGCCTGAGCAGCATCTCTAACGTGAATATAATTTCTCTTAAAGTGAGCTTCAAACAGAATAACGCAACGATCATATACAGCACGATACGTAAAATCATTGACCAAAAGATCCAAACGCATTCTTGGGCTTGCGCCAAAAGCAGTTGCAAGCCTTAATGTGATGCCGTTTCCTTTATCTAAAATCATTTTTTCAGCTTCACACTTTAATTTTCCGTAAAGCGAAACAGGATTCAACGGAGTTTCTTCCGTACAAAAATTATCTTTTTGCCCAATACCATAGCCACTATTTGTCGTCGGATAAATAATTACTTGGTCAGGACTTCTTAAATCTAAAATCATTTTTACAGCATCAACAATAACCGATTGTGCCGCCAGAGGATCTTGCTTGCAAAGAGGTGCTCCCGTGAGGCATGCCAAAGGAAAAATCGCATCCGCTTGCTTTAGCTCTTTTTCTATAATGGTTTTATTTCGACAATCCCCACGCACAATCTTTAATTTCTTATTCAAACAACAATCCAGCAATGAATTTTGATTGTACATAAAATTATCGACAACGCTTACCTCATGGCCATTTTTAAGAAGTTCCGGAACTAAGATCGACCCTATATACCCAGCTCCACCGGTTACTAAAATTTTCATGTTATCATCTCCGCTTTTCTTAAATTTTCATACCACTGAAAAGTTTTTTTAATACCCTCTTCTATCGTAACTTCTGGACTCCATCCAAAATCTAAAATTTTAGTATTGTCTAAAAGTTTTTTCATCACACCTTCTGGCTTTGCTGCATCAAAAACAACTTCTCCATTAAACCCACAAACTTTCTTAATCATTAAAGCTAAGTCACGAATCGAAACATCTTCCCCTGACCCAATATGAATAATCGGCGCGCTGTCATATCTTTTCATTAAAGTAAGACAAGCACGAACAAAATCGTCAGCAAAAATAAATTCTCTTCTAGCATTGCCTGTTCCCCAAACAATCACTTCTTTTTGATCTTTTTCTTTTGCCTCATAAAATTTATGAATCAAAGCACCAATAACATGAGCCGTTGATAAATCAACATCGCATCCAGGCCCATAAACAGTTGCTGGAATTACAACAATAACGTTAAGCCCGTACTGCGCGCGAAAACTTTCACATAATTTTATGCCCGCAAGCTTAGCCGTTGAATACGCAACGCTTGTTGGTTCCATCGGCCCTGTCGTTAAATATTCCTCTTTCATCGGCTGAGGACAATCCTTGGGATAAACACAAGAACTTGCAAAATACATTAATTTCTTTACACCAAACTTCTGCGCAGCATACACCACATTGTTCTGGCTTTCAGAATTCTTATAAAAGAAATCCGCAGGATTGTTTTTGTTTGCCTCAATGCCGCCAGAACAAACAGATCCCAAAAAAACATATTCGGGCTCAACTTCTGAAAAAAATTGATACACAGAACTTTGTATTGTTGTGTCCAGCCCTATTTGAGATGACGAAAAAACACCAGAAAAATTATTGTTAGAAAAATATTCGAACAATGATTTTTCAATTCCATCATTGTGTCCAACAACTAAAATCTTAGAATTCTCATTCATATAATTACATTTGCTTCTCAAACCATGTAATGGTTCGAGACAATCCTTCTTTTAAATCAACGACTGGCTTCCACTTTAGTTTTTCTTTTGCAAGCGAAATGTTTGGTTTTCGCTGCTTAGGATCATCTTTTGGCAAAGGACATCTAATAATGCGACATTTTGTCTTTGCTACTTTCTGAATAATCTGAGCCAGCTCTAACATCGTAAATTCACAAGGATTTCCCAAGTTAACAGGTGTTTTAACGCTCGAGCGAAGAAGTCGAACAATCCCTTCAACTAAATCATCAACATAACAAAAAGACCGCGTTTGTTTCCCTGTTCCATAAACCGTAAGCGGTTTTTTATGCAAAAGCTGATAAATAAAATTTGGAACAACTCGTCCGTCTAACGTTTGCATGCGCGGCCCATATGTATTAAAAATACGAACAATACGCGTGTCTATTTTATGCTCTCTCTGATATGCCATAGTCATTGCCTCTGCAAAACGTTTGGCCTCATCATAAACGCTTCGAATGCCAATGGGGTTAACATTGCCCCAATAACTTTCAACCTGAGGATGAATCAAAGGATCACCATAAACTTCAGAAGTCGACGCTAAAAAGAATCTAGCTTTCTTTTTTTTAGCTAGCTCAAGCATATGATATGTTCCAAAAGACCCAACTTTTAATGTCTCAATTGGATATTTTAAATAATCAATAGGACTTGCCGGAGAAGCAAACTGCAAAACATAATCAATCGGTCCAGTTATCACAAATTCCTCAGAAATATCTTGTTTGAAAAAAGAAAAATCTTTATTTTCTAAAAGATGAGCAATATTTCTTTGGCTTCCCGTAATCAAATTATCAACACAAATAACCTTGTATCCGTCTTGAATCATGCGGTCGCACAAATGGCTTCCAATAAATCCAGCGCCGCCTGCAATCAAACATATTTTCTTTCTTTGAGCCATGCTTTCTCCACTATAAAATCATTAACTTAGAATTTCTTTTTCCTTTATAAACATTACATAAATCAAAAATAAGATTAGCATGCGTTTTAATTTTCTTATAATCAACACCCGTGTGTTCAGTTGCAATAATCACACAATCAGCTAATTTTAATATTTTCTCACTTAAATATTCTGATTTTAAATGTAATGACCCAATCTCCAAGTAAGGAATTAAAGGATCAGAATAGCTAACTTTGTATTCTTCTTTTTTAAGCAATTCTAAAAACTTTATTGCTGGCGATCGACGCAAATCCTTAACATCTTTTTTGTACGTTACTCCAACAACTAAAATTTTTGATTTCATAGAAGGCCTTTTATTTTCCTTCAAAAAAACCTTCATGCGATTAAGCACATATTCGGGAACCTTATCATTCGTATCCGCCGAGAGCTTAATAAACTTTGAGCTAACACCGTGATGTTTTGCTTTCCAATACAAATAAAGAGGGTCGTCTGGAATACAATGACCGCCAACCCCAAGGCTTGGATAAAACGGCATAAAACCAAAAGGCTTTGTCTTTGCCCCATCAATAACTTCCCAAATATCCACATTCATTTTGTGACACATCATAGCAACTTCATTAACCCAACTAATATTGACTAACCGAAATGAATTCTCTAAAAGCTTAACCATTTCCGCTGCCTTTGGAGAAGAAACAAGATGAACACTTTTAATAATTGTCTGATATAGCATCTTAGAGAGTATTCCTGAAGCTTTATCAACGCCGCCAACTATTTTTGGAATTTTCGTAACGGGATATTTCTTGTTGCCTGGATCAATGCGTTCAGGAGAAAAAGCCAAATAAAAATCTTTTCCTACTTTAAATCCGCCTTTTTCAAGCTTTGGTAAAATCAATTCTTCAGTTGTGCCTGGATATGTTGTACTTTCTAAAATAACAAGCGTTCCCTTCTTAATATAGAACTGAATAGTTTTAACTGAGCTTAAGATATAAGAAATGTCCGGGGTATATTTACGCTTCAGCGGTGTCGGAACACATATAAAAATAACATCCACCTTTGAAAGCAACGAAAGATCTGATGAAACAATAAATTTCTTTTTGCGTACAAGCCCTGAAATCTCCTTAACGGAAACATCTTCGTTGTAGTTTCTTCCACCCTTCACACGAGAAACACGGGCTTTGTTTTTGTCTAATCCTAAAACAGTAAAACCAACGCGTGCAAAACTAACAGCCAAAGGCAATCCCACATAACCTAATCCAATTACGCCAATTTTAGCTTTTTTTGATAAAATCTTTTGTTTTAATTCTTTCATGACTTGCCTGCATACCATTTAACTGTCAAATCAAGGGCCTGTTCTAGAGAATATTTTGGCGTAAAACCTAGCTGACTCAATTTTTTATTATCAATTGCGTAACGAAAATCATGACCTAACCGGTCTTTGACATTCTTGATCATAGATTCTGGCTTCTTCATTCGTTTTAAAATCTTTTTTGTAAGCTGAATATTACTTAAGTGATTCTTTGCACAAATATTATAAATCTCCCCTATTTTTCCTTTATGAGCAACCAAATCAACGGCACGGCAATTGTCTTCAACAAAAATCCAATCACGCACATTTTCGCCTTTAGCATAAAGAGGAACTTTTTTATTCTCCATCAAGCGCGTAATAAATAAAGGAATGATTTTCTCAGGAAATTGACGCGGGCCAAAATTATTAGAACTCCTCGTAATGATCACGGGAAGACCATACGTTGTGCGATACGCCATAACCATCAAATCGGATGCTGCCTTGCTTGCCGCATAAGGACTACTGGGATTAAGGATGTCTGTTTCCTTAAAAAATCCTTTTTTTCGACTCCCATAAACTTCATCAGTACTAATATGAATAAACTTTTTTACCCGATGGCGCACAGCCGCATCCAAGAGCACCTGAGTCCCCAAAACATTAGTTAGGGTAAAAATATCTGCACTTTCAATAGAGCGATCAACGTGGGATTCAGCAGCAAAATGGATAATCCAATCACATCCCTTGATCAATGGATCTATTTTTTTACGGTCACAAATATCAGCTTTTACAAATTTATAATTCTTATTCTTTTCAACATCTTTAAGATTATGCAAATTCCCTGCATAAGTAAGGTTGTCAATATTAACAATCTTATAATTTGGATATTTCTTTAGAATATGATGAATAAAATTTGAGCCAATAAATCCAGCTCCACCTGTCACAACAATGCGCATTTATATCCTTTTTTCTAAACAGTATTTGTCCCAATCCCGTAATACTCAAATCCCAACTTTTTGATCTGTTCCTTGTTATACATATTGCGGCCATCAAATATCAAAGGATTGCTCATTAGTTGACGAATTTTTCTAAAATTAATCTTTGTAAATTCATCCCACTCCGTCAAAACAACAAGACAATCAGATCCCTTGGCGACTTCATAAGCATCTTTACAAAATTTGACATTAGAAAATATTTTCTTTGATTTCTCCATTGCTTGAGGATCGTAGGCTTTGATTTTGGCCCCTTCTTTTTGTAAATCCCGAATAATATCAAGCGATGGCGCACTTCGCATATCATCTGTATTTGGCTTAAATGCAAGCCCTAAAACACCGATCGTTTTATTCTTTAAAATCCACATATGATCTTCAATCAACCTTGAAAAAGATTTTTTCTGAGATTCATTGATCTGACGGACCTCTTTTAAAAGAGCAAAATCATACCCGACTTTTTCACTTAAGCGAACAAAAGCATCCACGTCCTTTGGAAAACAGCTACCACCGTACCCTACGCCAGCGGACAAAAAATCTCGGCCAATTCGTCTATCAAGGCCCATGCCCTCGACAACCTTAAGTACATCAGCCCCTACTTTATCGCAAATTTGAGAAACAGCATTAGCAAAAGAAATTTTTGTCGCCAAGAATGAATTAGAAGCATGTTTGATTAATTCAGCAGAATTAACATCTGTCACAATGAGTCTAGCTTTCAGAGGCTTATAAACTTCGCTCAACATTTCTTTAGCTTTTTTAGTTTCAGCACCAATAACAATCCGATCTGGATTCATAAAATCAGAAACTGCAGATCCTTCTCTTAAGAATTCTGGATTAGAGGCAACATCAAAATCAATGCTCTTATTTTTCTTATTCTTATATTTCTGATCAAGAGTCAACCTTATGGCATGCTGAACTTTCTTTCCCGTATGCGCTGGCACAGTCGACTTTTCCACAATCAGTTTATAAGAATCCATGCCCTTGGCAATATCCCGTGCAGCTCCCTCGACATACGTTAAATCAGCATCCCCATTCTTCTTTGAAGGCGTTCCAACCGCAATAAAAATAACTTCTGACTTCTTGGCTGCATCCGTTACAGAAGATGAAAAACTTAATCGTTTCTTTTTAACGTTACGCTTTAGGATCTCTTCGAGACCCGGCTCATAAATCGGAAGCTCTAATTTCTTTAATTTCTTAATCTTCGAAATATCGCTATCAACACAAATAACCTTGTGTCCAATATCCGCCAAACAAAGACCTGTCACAAGACCAACGTATCCAGAGCCAATAATTGCAATATTCATCTTCTTGAAGTCTCCCATCTAATTTACAAATTTCTTTCAGACCCTACTTTTCTTTCATTAAACCCTGTGCTCATAATATCAATACTCATATCAGGAAACGCTTTTAACCGGAAAACCATCCAAATTTCACTTCCCTGGTCCCTTGTTTCATTAAAGCTAATGTCCATCTCCCAGCAATGCAAGTCTCGCGTAACAGTATATTCTTGTTCTTTTTGAGTACCGCTGCCAACATCAAATCGCTCGTATACTCTAAATCTCCATTTTGGATTAATCACATATTGCAGCTGTGCTGTGATTTGGTCATCAACATCAACATGATACCGCTTACCTAAACCAAACGACCATTTATCCCCTGAATTAACATAAATCTCAAAATTGCTTGAAACAATCTGTTCTTCCTGGACATCGTAATCGGAATCACTATAAAATGTTAACCATTCCGTTGGACGAAATTCAAGGTCCGTCTTGATATTGTTAAAACTTCCGCTTCCAGGATCCTCCTTGAGAAGAAAGTCTGTTGATGTAATAAAACGCAAAAGATCAACATTCTGTCCATCACGCTTTGTTTGCAACTTGTTCTCTAGAGAAAACTCTATCTTATGTGCACTCTCAATAGAATCGATTCCTGCATCAAAAACATTCAATTTGGAACCCGGAAAAGAAGGCTCATTGCGGTATAAATAAGCAACTGTTGGCGTAATAATATGCCTTAACCGATCAATCTCCACACCCCAGACATCAGCTTCAACATCAAACGTTTTATAAAACTTTGTACTTAGCGTTGCTCCCGCTTCAAAAATACTACGAACAATATTTCTCTGCGAATCATCTTTGGTTTTAGTATAAAATGTCTCTCTCTGGCCAATCGACGGTGTAAAATCAAGAAATCCAATCTTTCTAGGAAGAGAAAGCGAATTAACAGAATCAATTCTGATTGTATCTTTTCTTACATCCGATGGCGAGGCTTCTGGATAAGACAAATTAGAAAATAAATTTCGACTTTGGAAATATAAACCTGTATTCCCGACTTCTTGATTAGTCATGTCGTATCCAATTTCTGGAAGACGCTCAACGCTTGAAACAAATCGATTCACTCTTTTATCTACACGAAAACTAAAAATGCCCTTATTCAAATTCTTTGTAAACAAGAAATATGTTTCCGGATTAGGATCCTTATCATATTCTCGCGAGAAATAATCTTTTAAGAATTCATTATCGCTTAATTTATAATACTGCAACACAAGATTGCTTGTCTCATCAATTCGCCACTTATGACGCCATTCTGCTTTAAACCGTTCTCTCTCCACTGTTGGATCAAGTCGATCATCCCAAAAACGATCAGAAGTAATATTCCGCTCATTCATATAATATGTCTTAATCAACCCCTCGCCATAACCAGGCACCTTGTAATCCACATCAAAACCAGAGGCAAAATCTTTTTTCTCCCTAATATCTAAATGAATATTACCTTTAAAATTCTCATTGAAATAATATCTCCACGCGCTCAAAAGAAAAATACCCCAATCTTTATCATAGCCTGGCGTATATACCACGCGAGGCTCTGTATCGTTAAGCACCTGGGTAAACTGTGGAAAATAAACGATTGGAAGCTTGCCAATAATCATACGAAGACTACGCGCCTGAGCCTTTTCTCCTGGATAAACATCAATCCTTTTAGCTTTCATTTTATAGTGCGGCTTGTCCAAATCACATGTTGTAATATATCCTTGTGTCATAACCATGTGATTTTCGCCAACTTTAGAAATCTTTTCTCCTCGTCCATAATAAGGAGCAGAGATAATCTTTGCTTCAGAAAACTCTCCGGTCATTGTGTCAAAATTAAAAATCAAATTCTCCCCAGATATTTGACCCTTAGGATTAGATAAAACGACATTGCCCTGAGCAAAAGCTTTTTTATCCTTATGATAATATTCAACGCGATCACAGGTTAAACGAGTATCGCCTTTAACCATCGAAACATTGCCATCAACAACAACTTTATTCTCATCCTGCATAAGCTCAACATTGTCGCCATCAATTTCAACAGGATTAATCACCTGATCGTCAAAACCAGATTCAGAATCAGGCTCTGTCTCTTTGACTGTTTCTTTCACAAGAATTTCTTCTTTCGGCTCCTCAAATACTTGCTCTGTTTTTTCTTCATTAACATCCTTCTCGATTATCCCTTCATTCAAATCAACGCTATCTAACACAACAGAATCAGGGACACTTTGCTTCTCTTGAGCAATCGCATTAACACAAAATGCTCCGCACAAGCATCCAATCAACGTTAAGAAAATAATAAAGTTTAGAATTGTGTTTCTCATATTTTTATGCTTGGTGCGCTCCTAGCATCTCTAAAACCAAAACCTGCGAACCAATAATACCCGCGTCTTGTCCTAATGTTGTCTTTTTAATTCTTACCATCCGA
>JAQUUP010000009.1 GCA_028693815.1 Candidatus Omnitrophota bacterium | reverse complement strand
ATTTCCTCTAAAAAACGCCACTGTTTCTAATTCAAAAATGGTCAAAAACCTTAAAGATCAAACCGAAGACTCTGAAGACACTAGTAGTAGCGATAGTTCCTCAAGCTCTAGTAGTGATGGGGGAGGAGATGAAGACGAGGACGGAATTAAAGGAATACTTTTAGCGGTAAAAAGCATCTTAACAAAATCAGGAAGTGTCATACAAGATGCTCGAACAAACAGCCTTATTGTCACAGATATCCCCAGTCAATTTCCTGTGATTGAAAAAACAATTGCCAAGCTTGATCTTCCTGTTCCTCAAATCCTAATTGAAATCGAAATGCTTGACATCTCCAAAACTACAGGCGAACTTATTGGTGTTAAAATTGGAGACAGTCCGCTTTCGTTTAGCGGTGGTCAGCGCAGTCATCTTTATCCTTGGGATCAAAATAAACTACTCAGAAAAGGCTACGAATTCGAAACTGAATATACATCTGGAACTATTGATGCCTCAGGCCTAACCGCTGTTTTACAATTTTTAAAAACAATTACTGATACCAAAAACTTAGCCAATCCAAAAATC
The DNA here is from genome assembly GCA_028693815.1 of Candidatus Omnitrophota bacterium. NCBI lineage: Bacteria > Pseudomonadati > Candidatus Omnitrophota > Candidatus Omnitrophota bacterium. Next base: position 70,507 of record JAQUUP010000009.1, on the reverse strand, counting down.
CTAACCCTTAATAACCAGACAGCTGAAATTCAAATTTCAACCAATGAGGCCATCGGTGTCGTCACATCTACTGGGGGCTCAGAGGGAGTTGTCACGCAAAATGTAGAAGCCGAACGCGTTCAAACAGGAATTTTTCTATCCGTTACCCCTCAAGCAAATTTAGAAACTGGAGAAATCACAATGGCTGTTTTTCCTCGTGTGATTGAAGCTCGCAGAGGAGAAACCTATGATGGAATAGCTTTCAGAGACCCTGAAGAACGTGGAACTAAGTCTGTTATGCGCGTTAAAGATGGAGAAACGATCTATTTAGGTGGCCTTAAAAAGACAGATGGCGCTAAAACAATTACTAAAGTTCCTTTTTTGGGAGATTTGCCTTTTATCGGACAAGCATTTCGCCACAAAGACAACTCCGAAGAAGAAAGGGAACTTGTTATCTTTATCACGCCGCGTATCGTATCTGATAAGAATTACTTGTCCCAAAGAGCTAATCAAAAAAATATAAACTTTAAACGCGAACAAAATTATCCAATAACAAAAACTCGCGAAATGGAAAAGGCCCTGTTTGTCGCCGAACAACAAAGACGTAAAAAATGAGCAGATTAAGACTCGGAGAAATTCTCATTCAACAAGGCCTGATCACACAAGCACAACTCGATCAAGTCATTATTGCCCAAAAACAAAAACGCGGACGCATCGGTGAGCTTTTAATCGAGCTTGGAATCACAAAAGAAATCGATATTGTTATCGCTCTTGCCAAACAATTTTCTATTCCCTATATTTCCCGAGAATCAGGGCTACTTAAACCACAAAACTCTGATCTTCTTAATTTGATTCCAAAAGATTTTGCCCAAAAGAATTTTGTTCTTCCACTGTCTCTAAACAAAAATGTTCTAACGTGCGCTCTTTATGATCCTTTGGATCTTCTTCTCATTGACAATTTAAGAAAAATAACAGGATATGACATCAATCTTGTTCTAGCCACAAAACGAGACATCGCGCAAGCCAATGAAGAATGGCATAGCAAAGAAGGCTTATCCTCTTTATCAGAAGCAGTCCAAGACACATATGAAGTGACCCCAAAAGAAGAACTTCAATCTGAACGAAGAAAAGACGAGACAGAGCTTAGCATCGAAAAGCTTATTGAACGAGCTGGTGAAGCGCCTGTTATTAAGCTCGTTGATCTCATTATCCGTCAAGCCATTGATCAAAGAGCAAGTGATATTCACATCGAATCATACAAAGACAAAATTGCTCTTCGATACAGAGTCGATGGATCTCTCTATGAACTACCACCACCAGCACGACATCTTTTACTTCCTATTGTTTCAAGAATAAAAATTCTCGCAAAAATGGATATTGCCGAAAAACGTCTTCCTCAAGATGGTGCTATCTCTGCGAAACTAGAAGACAGAACCGTTGATCTTCGTATTTCCATTATTCCAACCGTATGGGGTGAAAAAGTGGTTATGCGTATCTTAGACAAGGGGGCTATTGACCTTGACTTGTCCGCTCTTGGCTTTGAGCCTAATCAGTTAGAAGCTATTCGAAAAGCAGCCAACTCACCATTTGGACTAATATTTGTCACAGGGCCAACAGGAAGTGGAAAGTCAACAACACTATATTCTTGCCTTAAAGAAGTTACAGACTCAACAAAAAATATTATGACTGCCGAAGACCCTGTCGAATACCGGCTTGATGGAATTAATCAAGTTCATGTCAAGCCCGATATCGGGCTCACATTTGCCGCAGCACTACGCTCATTTTTGCGACAAGATCCTGATATCGTTATGGTTGGTGAGGTTCGTGACCTTGAAACAGCCCAAATTTGTGTTCGCGCAGCCCTAACAGGACACCTTGTTTTTAGCACGCTTCACACCAATGATGCAGCCTCAGCGATTACACGCTTAATCGATATCGGAATTCCATCATACCTTTTGACCCCATCGCTCACTTTGATTATTGCCCAGCGATTAGCGCGAAAACTATGCCCTATTTGCAAAGAAGCGTGCGAGCCATCCGCAGAACAGATGGGGAAGCTACAAATAAAATCTGATCTTGTCTACCGGCCTAAGGGATGCGAAAAATGCAATCAAACCGGATACAAGGGACGCTTAGTTGTTAGCGAAGTTTTGGTTATTGATGATAATATTCGCCGTATCATTGGAGAAAACGCGTCCTATCTTGAAATAAAAGAGGCTGCAGCCAAAAACGGCATGAGCACACTTCTTGAAACTGGAATTAAGAAAATTGAAGATGGCATCACAAGTATTGAAGAAGTTTTGAGTGCAACACTATTATAGAAATACACATAAAGAAAACCCTAAATCCAAAACACAAAACTCTAAATAAACTTAAAATGACCGAAACTCAAAATTCAAAACAGTACGATCTAGGAGAGCGAACTAAGAAATTTGCTAAAAGAACAAGAGATTTTGTAAAAGATTTAGCGAGAACAATAGCAAATACAGAAGATGCGCGCCAACTTGTTAGATCTTCTGGGTCAGTTGGCGCTAACTATGTTGAAGCAGAAGAAGCTTTGAGCAAAAAAGATTTTGTAATGAGAATAAAGATAAGCAGGAAAGAGGCAAAAGAAAGCAAGTACTGGCTAGAGCTGATCGATACAAAAAAAGAGATGATTCAAGAAAAAGAAGCATTGATTCAAGAAGCAGGAGAGCTAACGAAAATATTCGGCGCAATCGTTCAGAAATCAAAATAACGTTTTCTTTTTTAGGCTTAAGATTTTAGATTTATTTAGAATTTCGGATTTTGAGTTTAGAGTTTTTCAAAACACTTTTAATAAAAATTTTCAATTATTTGTAATTTGAATTTCACATGTTGCTCGTTTAGGATTTTAGATTTTGAACTTTAGATTTATTTAGGATTTTGGATTTAGAGTTTAGAGTTTTATGTTATTTGCACTTTGAATATTGTTTATTGTTTGTAATTTGGATTTTGTGTATTGTTTATTTAATAAAGTATATGTATTTATGTTTATTTGAGATTTTGAAGTTTGAATTTGGGATTTATTTAGGATTTTGATTTTTGGATTTGGAAGTTATTTCGCTATTTTATTTTTTTGAAAGGAAAATTATGCCTGATTTTTTATATACCGTAAAGAACGAAGATGGAAAAACAATCACAGGAACACTGACCGCTACCAGCAAGGAAGCGGTTGTTGAAAATCTTCAACAACAAAACTATTACATTCTTTCCATCCAAGAAGGTGTTTCACGCTCAACCCCTAAACGCTCAAAGCAAAAAATAAAAAGGCCAAAGAAATTTTCGCATGAAAAAGTCACAACGCAAGATAAGCTTGCTTTTGCAACTCAGCTTGCGACCATGCTTGACTCTGGGGTCAATTTACTTAGAAGCCTTTCCATTATCGTTAAGCAAGTCGAAAGCAAAAAATTTTATAATGCTCTAAATCAAATTTATAACGATGTCGAACAAGGTATTTCTTTTAGCAATGCACTAGCCAAGCATCCAAAAATTTTCGACACCCTTTGGGTTAGCTTAGTTGAGGTGGGGGAAGCTTCAGGAACAATGCCAAGAGTGCTTAACAAAATTGCCTCTTATGCCGAAAAAGCTGAAGCCGCAAAATCAGGGGTCATCTCAGCCATGATTTATCCAGCTATTCTTTTAACAGTTGCGATTGGAGCCATCACCATTTTTGCACTTTTTATAGGACCAAAATTCGAAAACATGTTTAAATCAATGGGGGCTGAGCTTCCAGGCCTCACTCAAACTATGCTAGATATCTTTAGTTTTATGCGATCCTATTTCTTTCATATCTTAGGTGTAATTATTGTTGTTGTTTTTTTGATTAAGAAATATATTAAAACACCATTAGGACGCATTCAGTTCGAAAAACTATTATTTAAAATTCCAATCCTAAATGAAATGATAAAACTATCAATTATGGAAAAATTTGCATCACAAATGGCAATCCTTATCGAAAGTGGTGTGCCGGTTCTTTATGCACTTGATATTATTGAACGCTTAATTGGTAATAAAATCTGTGAACAATCGATTGTCGAAATTAAGAAAAACGTCGGCGAAGGAAAAACGATTTCCGAAGAAATGGCGAAAACCGATTTCTTCCCTTCCATGGCAGTCCAAATGATTGCCGTCGGAGAAGAAACAGGCGAAATGGCAAAAATGCTTAATCATGTGGCAGAATACTATCAGCGTGTTTTAGCAGTTGCCACAAAACGATTTACTACCACCTTTGAGCCTGTGATGCTCATCTTTATGGCCTGCACTATCGGAATGATTGTTATGGCTATGTTTTTACCAATCATAAATATCTCTAAGATGGCAACACAAGGAGGTGGATAAAAAAACAAAACTTTTATTGCATCAACCTAAAGCACATGCTATAGTTTAAGCAAGGTTAAGAAGTAAAATGAAAACATTAAACAAAGGAGAATAAAAATGAGACTTAATAAAAAATCAGGTTTTACTTTATTAGAAGTTATCATTGTTGTAATTATTTTAGCTATTCTTGCAAGCGTTGCACTTCCGCAATTTGGCACACTTATTGTAGACACAAAAAACAAAGCATCAAAACAAGCCACGGAACTAGCTTGTCGAGAATCAGCTGCGTTAAGTACCCTACACGGAAGCTTTAAAGATGCAGGGTACGCTGCAGCAGCCACACTTGGTAAAACAAGTGGTTTTACTAAAGTCGTATGTACAAATGTTGGCACAACAATCGACTGCGATTCAACGATTGTTGTAGGTAGCGGTCAAACTCCTCAAAATTCAGAATGCGAATGGGTAAAATAAAATAAAGACTCAAAAAAGACCAAGGCTTTAAAGCCTTGGTCTTTTTTAATATATAAAATTTCTTAATATAAGAGGTTAAGATGAAAAAAAAAGGTTTTACCTTAACAGAGGTAGTCATAACAATTGTTATTTTAGGCGTTCTCGCCTCCATAGGAATCCCTAGTTTTCAAAATGTTATAAAAGACACTCGAATCAAAGATGCATCCACAAACCTTCTAATTCTCTATACAGCGCAAAGAATTTACCATAATGAAAATGGATCATATGTCAGTGCTAACGGTGCAGCAGCACTAAACACTGCTCTAAATACTGGCATTATTCCCGGAGACACCCTTTATACCTGCGACAGCGCATCAGAAGAATGTAGAGCATCTGGCACTGGATTCGGCCTACGGATTGACATAGCCGCTGCAACTCCAGTTGTTAACTAACCCAGGCTTCTTTAAGAAAAAAACGCAAATGCTAAAAACGCTACAAACCAAAAAAGCCTATAGTCTTGTTGAGATCATCGCAACTGTTATTCTATTTTCCGTTGGAATTTTAGGCATTCTCGCTGCTTTTTCTTTTGCCTCCAAAGATACGCGTATTTCAAACAAAAAACTCATGGCTGCCAACAAAGGCCGAGCACTTCTAGAAGATATGCGCGCGAGGGTTGACACTCGCACTCCAAACGCCTGGAATCTAACGTGTAATGGCGCTGCACATTCATGGCCAAATGGCGAAAGCTTTGATGGAAAACCTATTGTTTACTCTTGCTCCGATCACACATCTGGAGCGCGCCAAGTCACACTCACAGTAGAATGGGACGATTAACGTGAAAAACAAATTTTTTATAAAATTACTTTTTTCTTCCAAGCCAGCGAAAAATATATCAAAAATAACATCCAAAAGAGGCATCACCTTAATTGAAGTTATTGTCGCATCTCTTGTAGCCGTTATGGTTTTAGCAAGTCTGGCATCCATTGATTATTCTGTCCGCATGATGTACAAAGGCATTGGACCACGATCGCTGCTTGCCGCAGAAACAACCGCCATCATGCAACATATCTCCCGCAATATTCAAGCTACAGTAGGCGATGCCGTTGAAACCGCTGCCGGAAATTCTGGAATTTTGATCAATAATGGCTCCTCGCAGCTAGCTATTCGCCAAGATCGCAACAGCCCGCAAACACCCTCAGACTACAGCGATGACGAATGGGTTTCTTATAGTCTTTCAGCAGATAATAATATTCTTTTTTGTAATGACAACACAGGTGCGTGTGGATCCTTATTGACCACTCTTGGATCAGGAAAAATCCTCAGTTTTACAGCTAGTTTCACAGAAGATAGTGGCCCCGCAGCCTTAGACAACCAAATTAATATTACTATTGAATCCTGCGCTGATCCTGCCACATGCGTAGCAGCTGACATTTTTACAGTATCAACAACTATTTCTGTGCCCTCAAAGGGCGGACCTTCTATATAGATTTTTTTGATTGTTTTGACAATATGGGCCGGTAGTTCAGCTGGGAGAATGTCTGGTTCGCAATCAGAAGGTCGGGGGTTCGACTCCCCCTCGGTCCATTTTTCATAAAAATAAGAATATTTAACAATATCTTTTAGCAATTTACTAATACCAATGCTATACTTTAAGTAGAAAAAGAAGTATAAAGTACTTGCACAAGGAGGCTGTATGAAAAAGTCATTATTTCTAAAGAAAATCAACAAAAGAATAGGATCCCTATCTGGATTTACTTTGCTGGAAACAGGTATTTTCATTGTCACTGCAAGCATTTTTGCCACAGTCGCTATTCCAGCGTTCACAAACGCAATCGAAAACCAACGAGCTAACACAGCAAAAAACACACTAAAAACCGTCTACATGTCGCAAAGGAGATATTCTATCGATAACAACAATAATTATGCATCAAATTTAGCAGATCTTGATATCGCCGTAAGTGCTCTTACTGGGTTTAAACCTTTAGTAGTCAGCTCGAACACAACTCGGGTTGCAACTTTACAGCGAGACGACAACAGCTATTCTTTGCGAATCACTGCCGATGGAGATCTTGTATGCCAGGGAGGTGGATGTCAAGAAATCAGCATGTCAACAACAACGAACGAAACAGAAATACAAGACACTGGCACAAGCACAGATGTTACTGCGACCTCAGAACCAACGCCAGAGCCAGAACCAAAACCAGAACCAGTTAAAAAACTACCTTTAAAATAAAAGAATAAATCTAATTGAATCGTCAGTAGCTTTATTTTATTTATTACTAACTCAAAATAAGTCACCTACATGTAAGAATGTCACAACACCGTTTTTATTGCTCACACCTTACCAAAAACCAGAAAAATATTACCCTTTTAAATAAAGACGAAATCCATCATCTTATCGATGTCTTACGCTTAAAAAAAGGAGCAAATATTACTTTGTTTAACGGTCAAGGGACCGAAGCTTCCGGAGAAATCCTGAAAATATCAAAAGAATCTATTGAAGTTAAAATTCTCTCTAAAAAAACAGAGCAAGCCCAAAAAACATGCATTGTTCTTGCTTGTGCAATCCCTAAGAAATCCAAATTTGAAACAATTATTGAGAAGTGTACAGAGCTTGGAGTTGATGAAATTATTCCTTTAAAAACAAAACGAACTGAAATCAAGCTCTCAGACGAAAAATCAGAAAAAAAACTAAAACGATTCCAAAGCGTTTGCATCAATGCTTCCAAACAATCCAAACGAAATATCCTTCCTAAAATTCACCGAATTAGCACTTTAAACGATGCACTAAAACATCTTGAAGAAAACTGCATTGGATTTATTGGCTCTTTAGGAGGCAAAAGGCAAGAACTAAGAAATGCTATAACCAAAGATTTAAAATTAAAGAAAAAGATTGTTTTCTTTATCGGGCCGGAAGGAGATTTTACACCTGATGAAATTGCTCTCGCTATAAAATCTCACTGCATCCCAATTTCTTTAGGAAAAACCACTCTCAAAGTTGATACTGCTGCCATTGGCGTCGTTGCTTTCGCGAACTTCATTATTAATACATAAATATATTAATAGTATACTTGTGCAAATCAGATAAGGGACATAACCTGCTGAAACAAAATGATTTGCAATACTTTCCTCAAAGTCGAAACAATTGACAATCATCCAAAGCTCATGTATAATTCATCTCTTGCACAAAAAGTAAGATAAGAAGAAAATCCTAAAACGAATTACAATAAAATGAACATAAAATCAAGATCCAAGAACCAAAAACCAAAACAAATCCAAAAATCAAGAATCAAAGCACATTTTAAAAATAGACAAATGACAATAGACAAATGACAAACAAATTACAATAGACAATAAACAATGGAAAAGCCTTATAACCTAGAAGAAAGAACGTTGAAATTTTCAAAGGCATCTATTAATAAAAGTTGATTTTGTGATTTTGGATTTGGAATTTATTTGGAAGTTTGAATTTGGGATTTTGCTTATTGTCTGTTTTCTTAATTGTCTATTGTTTGTAATTTGGATTTTGTATATTGTTTATTCAGGATCTTCGGTTTAGAGTTTTAAAAAGCACCTCGAGTAAATAAATATTTCTTAGACAAAAACGTGAAAATGCTGTCGCCAAAACCATAGAATAGGAGATTGTATGAAAGACGAAAAGAAACAGGACACAACTGCAAGCGCAAACAAGCTAAAAGCCCTAGACCTTGCTTTAGCCCAAATTGAAAAGCAATTTGGCAAAGGATCGATCATGAAGCTCGGGCAAGACACCGTCCTAAATATCGAATCAATTCCAACGGGATCAATCACCTTAGACACAGCGCTAGGAGTAGGCGGTGTTCCCAAAGGACGCGTCATTGAAATATATGGTCCAGAATCTTCCGGAAAAACAACATTAACTCTTAGCATTATTAGCGAAATCCAAAAAAGAGGTGGCGTGGCTGCATTTATCGATGCTGAACACGCATTTGACGCTTCATACGCAAAACTATTAGGAGTTAATTTAGATGATCTTTTGATTTCCCAGCCAGATACAGGCGAACAAGCACTGGAAATTGCCGAAACATTAGTTCGATCCAATGCCGTTGATTTAGTTGTTGTTGACTCTGTTGCCGCACTTACCCCAAGAGCAGAAATTGAAGGCGATATGGGAGATTCTCATATGGGCTTACAAGCCCGTTTGATGTCTCAAGCGCTGCGCAAGCTAACCGGGTCGATTAGCAAATCAAAGACATGCGTTATATTCATCAATCAAATCCGTATGAAAATCGGCGTTATGTTTGGTTCTCCAGAAACAACAACGGGTGGACGTGCGCTAAAATTTTATTCGTCTGTGCGCATTGATTTAAGAAAAATTGAAACACTTAAAAAAGGCGACGAGATCATCGGTAGCCGCGTTCGAGCCAAAATCGTCAAAAACAAGGTCGCCCCACCATTTCGTGAAGCACTATTTGAAATTCATTTTAATGAAGGAATCTCGAGAACAAGCGATGTGCTAGATCTTGGTATTGAGCATGATATCATCAATAAAGCCGGCTCATGGTTTTCGTATGGGGAAGAAAAAATCGGCCAAGGTCGAGAAAGCGCCAGGGCATTTTTAAGAGAAAATCCAAAAACATTTGCCCAAATCGAGAAAAAAGTTCTCGAGAAAATAAAAGAAAAAAAATAAACCCGTTAGAAATAAAATTTTTAGAAAGCTAAAATAAGTAAATTTTTCTAGCAGGATAAACCTTTTTTATGGGCATCAACGATTTCAACAAAGAACTTGTAAAGGCTAAAACCGCTAGCTATCGGCTTTTAAAAGTACGCACTCGTAGCGAACAAGAACTGAGGTTGCGTTTAAAACAAAAAAAATTTTCTTCAAGAATCATCTCTGTAGTTATTAAAGAATTTAAACGAATCGGGTTAATCAACGATATAGATTTTGCAAAAAACTGGGTTCGTTCACGTATCAATAAAGGATTTGGCAAAAGACGCATTATTTTAGAACTTAGACAAAAGGGGATCTCGCCAAATATTATTGAAAAGCAAGCTTGTGATATTGAAAAAAACTATTCACCCGCTTCAATGATCCATGAATTAACACAGCAACGAATAAAACGATATACGAGTCTAGAGCGCTCTGTAGCACAAAGACGTATTTACGGCTTTCTTCTCCGTCGAGGGTTCTCCATGGATGCCGTACTAAAAGAAATTAAAGCGTTATGACAACAAAAGAAATCAGACAGAAATTCTTAAGCTTTTTTGCCTCCAAAAAACATACCATCGTGACAAGCGATTCGCTTGTGCCTAAGGAAGACCCGACTGTTCTTTTTACAACCGCAGGGATGCAGCAGTTTAAAAAACAATTTTTAGGACAAATTGATGAGTTTACCAGGGCTACAACATCTCAAAAATGCTTACGCACAGATGATTTAACCGAAGTTGGAAAAACAGCGTTTCATCATACATTCTTTGAAATGTTAGGCAACTTTTCTTTTGGCGATTATTTTAAAAAAGAAGCCATTGCCTGGGCATGGGAATTCTTAACCGAAGTTGTTAAGCTTGAAAAGGATCGGCTTTGGGTCTCTATTTACAAAGACGATAGCGAGGCCAAGGATATCTGGATTAATAAAATTAAAATTGATCCAAAAAAAGTTGTTGCGCTGGGAGACAAAAGCAATTTCTGGCCATCTGACGCTAAGAAAAATGGGCCAAATGGACCATGTGGACCCTGCTCAGAAATTTTCTTTGATTACGGCCCTAAAGTGGGCTGCAAACGCCCTGATTGCGATCCAAGCTGTGATTGTGGACGTTTCGCTGAAATATGGAATCTTGTTTTTACGCAATTTAATCGCAAAGAAGGCGGAGAGCTTGAGCCATTACCGAATAAAAATATTGATACTGGCATGGGTCTAGAACGCTTAGCTGCCGTTATTCAAGGCAAGTCAACAAACTTTGATATTGATCTTTTTGAGCCGATTTTTAAAGCCATTGATCATGAGGCACAAAAAATAAATATTTCACTTAATCAAAAAGAGCGAAATATCATTGCTGATCATATGCGTGCCATTGTTTTTGGAATTGCTGATGGCGTTGTCCCATCAAACGAAAATCGTGGTTATGTGATGAAAAAACTAATTACCGATATCACCGATATTATTCTTGAAAAAAATGAAAATTCTTTTATTCACAAGCTTGTTGGTTCTGTCATCGAAGCGATGAATGACCCTTATGAGGATCTTTTAAAGAAAAAAGATAATATCATCGCCTGGATTAAAAAAACAGAAGATGCGTACAAAAAAGTGCGCAAGCAACGAATTCCAGAGCTTAAAAATGAGATTCAAAGAAATCCAAATTCATTAGGCGAACTTATTTTTAAATACAAAGATACCTACGGCTTGACATTAACTGCGGCCTGCACAACAGCAAAAACCCTTGGAATCTCTGATCTCGAGATTGAAAAAGCAAGCAAAAAGGCTGAAGAACTCATGAACGTACAACGCGAAAAATCACGTGCCTCTAGCAAAATGACAGGTGATGTTTTTGCAAGCAATAATATCAACATAACTGCACCTAAAACAGAATTCTTAGGTTACAAACAAAATGAATGCAAAGCAAAAATCCTTCAAATTTTTATCGGAACAGAATCAGTTTCTAAGGCTAAACAAGGGGACAACGTAAAAATTATTTTGGACAAAACACCTTTTTATGCAGAATCGGGTGGTCAAATCGGTGACACAGGACTGCTTGAAAAAGATAGTAACATTTGTAAAATCACACAAACACAAAAAATTTCCGATATTTTTATTCATATTGGAATCATAGAATCCGGATCATTAAATCTCAAAGATTCCCTGACCGCTAAAATTGACAAAGAAAGAAGGCTTTCGATTATGCGCAATCATACGGCCACACATTTGCTTCAAGCAGCTTTAAGAAAAGTTTTGGGCAATCACGTTCAACAACAAGGCTCTCTTGTCGATGAAGAGAGGCTTCGCTTTGATTTCACGCATCCCAAAGCACTTAACGATGAAGAAATTATAGAAATTGAGCGCACTGTTAACGAAAACGTTTTGCAATGCGCACCCGTAAGCAAAAAAGAGATGTCGCTATCTGATGCACAAAAAAAAGGAGCTCTTGCTTTTTTTGCAGAAAAATATTCCAAAACAGTACGCGTTGTTGATATTGGTGATATTTCAAAAGAGCTCTGTGGCGGAGCACATCTTGACAACACAGGACAGATTGGATTATTTAAGATTCTATCAGAAAGTGCGATTGCCCAAGGCATTCGCCGCATTGAAGCGACAACCGGATTAAAAGCATTGGATGTTGTTCATCAAAATGAACAAACTCTTAAAGCCGCCGCCGCGCTACTGAAAGCTCCAATTTCTGAATTTGTCGAACGATTAAATTTACAATCAAAAAAAATTAAACGACTTGAAAAAGAAGTTGCCGAATCCCAAGTCGAAAAAATTAAATTAAATATTGACGACATTATCAAGAAATCTGAAAATATTAACGACACAAAAATAATCTCATCTTCATTTAACAATGTCGATCTGGCTACCTTGAGACGTGTTATTGATCTGATCAAACAAAAAACAAAAAGCGGGATTATTATTCTTTGCTCGAAAGAAGAAGGAAACAATGCTGTTATTGTCTCTGTTAGCGATGATCTAATTCTAAGAAATATAAAAGCAAACGACCTTATTGAAAAAATTGTATCTGAGATCAAAGGAAGTGGAGGGGGCCGTCCTCAGCTCGCACAAGCCGGAAGCAAAGAAACAATTCAAGTCGAAAAAATTTTGTCATGCATCAAAGATTACATAAAGGGGATTTAACGCTATGAAAGTTTTAAAACCAACAGGACCAGGACTACAAAAATTATATGATCGCAACTTACATGCACGCAAAAAACATGTTGAAGAAAAAGTACGCCACATTATCGAGGATATTCGTCAAAATGGCGATGACGCACTTCTCAAGTACACAAAGCGTTTTGATAAAGTCAAACTTAATCCAAAAAAGATCAAAGTCGATGAGGCAGAAATTAGTAGCGCTTTTCAAAACATCACAAGCGATTTTGTCTCAACACTAAAAATGATTATCAACAACGTATCGACGTTTTATAAAAAACAAATTAAAAAACCAAGCCGCGTTAAAAATGACGAAGGGGTGATGCTCAAGGAAAAAATTACCCCTTTAGAATCTGTCGGAATTTATATTCCAGCCGGCACGGCACCTTTAGTATCTTCCGTTTATATGACAACAATCCCAGCTAAAATTGCTGGGGTTAAACGCATTGTTTTAGTCTCACCACCAGACAAAGATGGAAATATTAATCCATATATTTTAGCCGTGGCTAATCTTTTGAAAGTCAATGAAATCTATAAAGCAGGTGGTGCACAAGCCATTGCAGCCCTTGCGTTTGGAACAAAAACAATTCCAAAAGTCGATAAAATTATCGGCCCGGGAAATATGTATGTCACAGAAGCAAAAAGGCAACTTTTTGGATATGTGGATATTGATATGCTCGCCGGTCCAAGCGAACTTGCCATTATTGCCAATCGTCACAGCAATCCAGATTATATTTTGGCAGATCTTGAATCTCAAGCAGAACATCTAGACGGGCTTGCAATCTTGATTACAACAACTAAGAAATTTATAAAGATGTTTAAAAATCGAATTCCAAATGGATATGCAATCTATGCAAAAAATATGCAAGAAGCGATTGTTATCGCCAATCGGATAGCCCCTGAACATTTGCAAATCATGACAAACAATGCCTCCAGCATTGCTAACAAAATCGATAACGCCGGTGCCATTTTCTTAGGTCCTAACAGCCCAACATCCATTGGAGACTACATCGCAGGACCAAGCCATGTCTTGCCAACACTTGGAACAGCTCGCTTTTTTTCAGGATTATCTTTATCTGATTTTACAAAGACAAGTCATATGATCTCATATTCACGAAAAGCACTCGAAAAGGCAAAAGGAGCGCTTGAAAAAATCGCTCTTCTAGAAGGACTGACAAAGCACAATGAATCTGTCCAGATACGTTTCAAACAATAAGAAAGGCAAAATATGCTAAACTTAAAAAAAGATCGAAAAGCAACATTTGAACGCAAAAGTACTGAAACCGAAATCATAGCCGAACTTAATCTCGACGGAAAAGGGTCAGCAAAAATCAAAACCGGCATAGGCATTCTTGACCACATGCTTGAACTTTTTGCTTTTCATGGATTATTCGATTTAAACCTTGAAGTTCAAAAAGCAGATACAGAAATTGATATCCATCACACTAACGAAGACATTGGTATTGTACTCGGAAAAATTTTCAAAAAAGCTTTAGGCGACATGAATGGCATTAAACGCTTTGGCTTTGCTGCAGCACCAATGGAATCGACATTTTCTGAAGTTATTCTGGATATTGGCGGACGTGGTTACCTCAAGCTTAGTTTTGAAGGTGCCTCTGGAACAAATATGCAAGACGGATACGCTCTAACTTATCTCGAGCACTTTCTCGAGTCTTTTGCGAATAATCTTGGAGTCAATCTTATTGTCAATGTTAAAAATGTCAGCGAAGACTTGCACACAACTCTCGAGACAGCTTTTAAGGCGTTGGGGCTTGCTCTATGTGATGCTGTTCGCATTGAAACTCGACGCAAGGGCGTTCCTTCAACAAAAGGAATTATTGACTAATGATTTCTATTGTTGATTACGGAATGGGGAATTTAAGAAGCGTCCAAAAAGCACTTGAAAAAGTTGGCGCAACCGCCATTGTCACAGACAATCCTGACATTATCAGCACATCTGAAAAGATTGTTTTACCTGGTGTTGGCGCCATCGCGCCTGCCATGGATAAACTTAAAAGTCTTAAGCTTATTGAAATAATAAAAAACGCCATCAAAAATGGAAAACCATTTTTAGGTATCTGCTTAGGTCTTCAACTTTTATTCGACCAAAGCGATGAAGGCGGTACTGTTGAAACTCTCGGCATTATTCCAGGATCTGTTGTTAGGTTTACTGATCTTAAAATCCCTCACATGGGATGGAACCAGCTTAATATTAAACAAAAAAATTGCCCTTTATTTAAAGGGATTGAAGAGAACTCTAATGCGTATTTTTGTCATTCGTTTTTTGTAAAACCAAAAAACAATGAAGTCAGTGCAACAACAACGAACTATGGTCTAGATTTTACATCTTCAATCTCAAAGAATAATATTTTTGGAGTTCAGTTTCACCCTGAAAAAAGTCAAGAAATAGGATTAAAGATCTTAAAAAACTTTAACGAATTAAAATGATTATTATACCCGCTATCGACTTAAAAGATCAAAAAGTTGTCCGTCTCACGCAAGGTAAATTTGATCAAAAAACAGAATATAATCACGATCCAGTATCAATTGCTCAAAAATGGCAAAGCTGTGGAGCCCAATTGATTCATATTGTTGATTTAGATGGAGCCGAAAAAGGTATTTCAACTAATTTTGATATTATCAAGAAAATTAAAGAATCAATCGATGTTCCGATTGAAGTCGGAGGCGGCATCCGCAACAAAGAAACAATTCAACGTTTTGCAGACATTGGAATTTCTCGTATTATCTTAGGGACAAAGGCGGTTGAAGATTTCGATTTTATCAAAGACGTTCTTTCAAAGTGGGATAATCAAATCGCCGTTAGCCTTGATTGCGCTAATGGAATGGTCGCAACCAAAGGATGGGCTGAAGTTTCATCTATCCAAGGAAAAGACCTTGCCCAAAAGCTTGAGCAAGCTGGGCTTAAAACTCTTATTTACACAGATATTGCACGCGATGGCGCTCTTGTTGGGCCCAATATTAAACAAATACAAGAAATCTTAAATACGGTCAACCTTTCAGTGATTGCTTCCGGTGGAATATCAAGTCTTGATGACATTAAAAATATTTTGTCAATCAAAGCAAAAAATCTTTACGGCGTTATCATTGGAAAAGCACTATATGAAAATAAATTTGATTTGAAAGAAGCGATTGCACTATGCTCACAAAACGTATAATTCCATGTCTAGATGTTAAAGATGGCCGCGTTGTCAAAGGTATTAATTTTATTGAACTGCGCGACGCCGGCGATCCTGTGGAATGCGCCAAAACATACGATCAAACACAAGCTGACGAAATTGTATTTCTAGACATTACGGCAAGTCATGAAAAGCGCCCTATTTTTCTTGATGTCGTTCGAAATACAGCCGAGCAAGTTTTTATGCCACTAACAGTTGGCGGAGGCATTAATTCTATTGATGATATTCGAGACTTGCTAAACGCCGGCGCTGACAAAGTGTCAATGAATACATCAGCTGTTGAAAATCCAAATCTTATCAAAATATCATCAGAGAAATTTGGCAGCCAATGCATTGTCGTTGCCATTGATGCCAAAAAGAACAAAGACAGCTGGGAAATCTATACTCACGGAGGGCGAACGCCGACAGGAAAAGATGCCATTCAATGGGCTAAACAGGCAGAAAACCTTGGTGCCGGAGAAATCCTTCTAACCAGCATGGATTGCGATGGAACAAAAAACGGTTATGACTTAGGATTGACAAAAGCAATTTGCAATGCTGTTAACATTCCTGTCATTGCTTCCGGTGGTGCTGGAAAATTAGAACATTTTTATGATGTTTTTACTAAAACAACAGCTGATGCCGCTTTGGCAGCATCGATATTTCACTATGGCGAAATTCCAATTCCAGAAGTAAAAAAATATTTAAACACAAAATCAATCGAGGTACGATCATGATCCCAGAAAAAATAAAAATTACACCACAAACATTAAAAAAACTAAAATTCAATAACGATGGCCTTATTCCAACTATTGTTCAAGACTACAAAACAAAAGATGTTCTTATGCTTGCATACATGAACATAGAATCATTAAAAAAAACTATTAAAGACAAAAAAACTTGTTTCTGGTCAAGATCACGCAAAGAATATTGGACGAAAGGCATGACATCTGGTCATTTTCAATTTGTTAAAGGAATTTATTACGATTGTGACTGTGACACGCTTTTAGTTACTGTTCGCCAAATTGGCGGCGCATGCCACACAGGAAAAACGAGTTGTTTTTACAGAAAGATTAACTAGTCATGTTTTATCCGTCAGAAAAAGAGTTTGTTAAGCTTACAAAAAAAGGAAATTTAATACCCGTTTATCAAGAGATTCTAGGCGATTTAGAAACTCCGGCATCTGCTTATTTAAAGATTGCGAAAGATTCTCGCTATTCATTCTTGCTCGAGTCCGTTGAAGGAGGAGAAAAGGTATCGCGTTATTCTTTTCTAGCTGAGAAACCAGAGCTTGTATTTAAGTCCACTGGCAATAAAGCTGAGATTATTTCTTTTAAAGGAACAAAAGCAACAAAGCAAACTTTTACAGTAGACCTATCGCCACTCAAAGAAGTTCAGAAAATTATGTCCCGCTATAAATTTGTTGAAGTCAAAGGACTTCCAAGATTTTGCGGAGGATTTTTAGGTTATATTGGATATGATGCCGTTCGCTTTTTTGAGCATCTACCTAATAAACCCAAAGACGATCTAAAATTTCCAGACATTCTTTTGTCTCTAGCAAAAAATCTCATTATTTTTGATCACTTTAATCATAAAATTAAGATTATATCCTGCGTTAAAATTGATCCCAAAGATTCAGCTCAAAAAAAGCTCTTGGCCTACAAAGCAGCTCAAAAAACAATTTACCAAACGATTAATCGCCTACAAAAACCGGTAATAAAACCGAAAACAAAAACATCAAAGAAAATGTCATCTAAAGTTCAATCGACATTTAATGAATCCAAATTTAAAAAAGCCGTTAATGAGGCAAAGAAGAAAATTCGCGCGGGCGAGATCATTCAGGTTGTGCTTTCACAAAGATTTAAAACGGAAACAACAACCAGCCCTCTGAACGTTTATCGAACGCTACGCACAGTGAATCCCTCACCCTATATGTATTTGCTTCGATTTGACGATATTTATATTGTTGGATCTTCACCTGAGCTCTTAGTGCGATGCGAAAATGGCATTGTTGAAACACGTCCTATCGCAGGAACACGTCCAAGAGGAAAAGATGAAAAACATGATTTTCAGCTTGCTCGAGATCTTTTGCGAGATCCAAAGGAGCGCGCCGAGCATATTATGCTTGTTGATCTTGGGCGCAATGATCTTGGTCGAGTTTGCAAGAAAGGAAGCGTGAAACTTTCTGAGTTTATGAGCATTGAACATTATTCACATGTCATGCACATTGTTAGCAATGTTAAAGGGGCGCTTAAAAATAACAAAAATGCTTTTGATGTCATCGAAGCTTGTTTTCCAGCAGGAACGGTTTCTGGAGCCCCAAAAATTCGCGCCATGGAAATTATTGATGAACTTGAACCTGTTTCACGCGGGCCATACGCTGGCTGTATTGGATACTTAAGTTTTTCTGGAAATCTAGACACATGCATTACCATTCGCACAATTGTGATTAAGGGCAAAACAGCCTATGTTCAAGCGGGCGCTGGCATTGTTGCTGACTCCAACCCTAAAAAGGAATACATTGAAACACGGAATAAGGCAAAAGCGCAAATAATGGCCATTGAAATGGCGAACAACAACTTTGTATAAAAAGAGCTAAATTTGCGAAGAATTGCTTTTAATGCAAATTTGAGTTGAAATAAATAAAAATCACGATAGTATATTAATATATTTAATTAACCTATTTCTAGATTTTAACAGGCAAAGCCATCAAAAAAGAAAGAGGAGCAACCCATGGAAGTACGTATTCGATTACAAAGAATTGGAAAGTCAGCTAAAAAACGATACAATTATCGCATTGTTGCTATTAAAAAAGATGTAAAGCGTGATTCTCGCAATCTCGAAATTTTAGGACACTATGATCCATCTGAAAAACCTGTATCTTTTTCTATTGACCATGACAAGTTAGCGCAATGGATTAAAAAAGGGGCTCAGATGAGCGATACGGTCCGATCTTTAGTCAAAAAGACAAAAAAATCTTAAAAAGAAATTACGAAAGGACGTCAAATGGGCAATGAACAAACCATTAATCCAATCATGGCTTTAGTGCCATACGCGCTTATTTTTGCTGTTTTTTATTTTCTAGTCATTAAGCCGCAAAAGGAAAAACAAAAAGAACAAAAGCTAATGCTAGATAATCTCAAGAAAAATGATGAGATTGTCACGAGTGGTGGCCTTCACGGGACCATTGTTAGCCTTAAAGAATCTAGTGTTGTGGTTCGAATTGACGACAATGTTAAAGTTGAGATTGATCGAGGCGCTATTTTGCGCGTTCAAAAAAATTAATGTATCTATATTAGAAAGATCAAATAATAAAAAAGGACTTCTATGAAAAAGAATTTAAAGACACGCATTCTTTTGATTTTGGCCGTTACGGCTGCATCACTTTTTTTCGCATTGCCTTTTGAAAAACGCATCAATCTTGGGCTCGATCTTAAAGGAGGTATGCACCTTATCTTGAAAGTCGAAACCGATAAAATTTCTGAAGAGGCACGCAAAGATGCTGTCGTGCGCGCCATGGAAATTTTACGCAATCGTATTGATGGGCTCGGTGTCGGTGAAACGGTTATCCAGCGTCAAGGCGAGAACCAAATTCTTGTTCAGCTTCCCGGTGTAACCGATCGCGATTCTGCTCTTGCAATAATTGGAAAAGTCGCCCAACTTGCATTTAAACTCGTCAGTGATGATCCAACACTTTTAAGCAAAGCATTAGCTGGAGAAGTTGAAACGGGATACGTTTTAAAATATACCAAAGACGAACAAAAAAGACCTATTTTACTCGAAGAAAAAACTGCTTTAAGCGGGGAAGCGGTGTCCGATGCCCGCGTTGATTTTAACCAGACAGGATTTGGACAACCGCACATCTCGCTTTCTCTAAATGGAGAAGGAGCAAAAGCTTTTGCGACATTGACACGAGAAAATGTCGGCAAACGTCTTGCGATCGTTTTAGACGGTGAAGTTTTATCTGCGCCGAATATCAAAGAACCAATTCTAACAGGCAGTGCCGAAATTTCCGGTCTATTTACTTTTGAAGAAGCAAACCTTTTGGCATTATCGCTTCGATCGGGTGCGCTTCCAGCGCCAATGCACATCGAAGAAGAGAGAACAGTCGGTCCTCTTCTAGGAAAAGACTCGATCAACGCAGGAATCAAAGCAACCATTGTCGGCGGAATTTTAGTTTTAGTTTTTATGTTCTTATACTATTTTATTTCTGGCCTTATTGCCAATTTGGCTTTGATTTTAAATTTTTTACTGATCGTTGGCGCGATGGGATTTTTAAACACCATGATGCCAGATGCGCAAGCAACCTTAACGCTTCCCGGCATTGCCGGTATCATTTTAACGCTTGGCATGGCTGTGGATGCCAACGTTCTAATCAATGAGCGAATTCGAGAAGAAATCGCAAACGGCAGACCCCTTCAAGCAGCTGTTAGCAATGGATTTAGTAAGGCTTTTAAGGCCATTGTGGACTCTAACATCACAACACTGATTGCAGCTTTTATGCTTTTTCAGTTTGGATCTGGACCCATCAAAGGATTTGCCGTTACTCTTTCCATTGGTTTAATTGCAAGTTTATTTACCGCGCTTGTTGTCACACGAACATTATTTGACATTTTAATTCAAGCCAAAATTCTAAAATCCTTGCCCAGTCTTAATTTCTTTCAAAACACAAAAATTGACTTTGTTTCAAAAAGATATCTTTGTTATGCTCTTTCTGCAATCTTAATTATCATTGGAATGGTGGCGCTCTGGCAAAAAAAAGATAACGCCTATGGCATTGATTTTGCAGGAGGCCAGATTCAAGAATACAAATTTGAAAAACCTGTCGACGCTCAAGAACTACGTCAAACCTTGCAAGAAGAAGGACTCCAAAACTTTGTCATCCAGCAATTTGATAAAAATCCTGAAACAATCATTCTTCGATCGGCAGAAGATGTCTATGACAAAGCTGTCGAGGCCTTTGGCAAAAATTTTCCAGACAATCGATTTGAAATCATGCGCTTGGAAAAAGTTGGTCCTGTAGTTGGCCAAGCGCTTCGCAAACGCGCCCTTCTCGCAATACTTTTTGCATTGGGCGGTATTCTTGTTTTTGTTGGTTTTCGTTTTAAGCACTTTGATTTTGCCGCAGCCGGTGTTATCGCAATTCTGCATGACGTTCTTTTAACGCTAGGGCTTTTAATCCTTGCCGGACGCCAAATTGACCTTTTAGTTATTACGGCCCTGTTGACAATCGCTGGTTATTCAATCAACGATACGATTGTTATCTATGACCGTGTTAGAGAAAATCTTCTAGCAACAAGGAAGACGACGCTCAAAGATGTTATCAATTTAAGCATCAACCAAACATTAGGACGAACAATACTAACAACAGTAACAACACTCTTAGTTGTTGTCGCTCTTTACTTTCTGGGTGGAGATGTTTTAAATACATTTGCCTTTTGTTTAATGGTCGGATTTGTTTCTGGAACCTATTCCACCATCTTTATTGCTGCGCCACTTGTTTTGGCTTGGCAAAAAAATAAAAAATAATTTTGCAAGTCTTTTCCTTAAAAAGCAGATCAAGGGATGTTTAAATCTTTAAAATTCTTTGTTGGCCAGCATATTTTTGTTGATTCCGTCCTTGTCCATCTTGATTCTTTCGGTTATACACGCGTAGACTTTTGTCTCGAAGAGGGAGATTTTAGTCAACGCGGCGGAATTGTAGATATTTTTCCAACAAACTTTGACTCGCCTATTCGCGTTGATCTCGACGATGATAAAATCCGCCACATTTCCAGTCTCAATCTAAAAACTGGAAAATCAATATGGCAACATAATATCGTCATTATTCTCCCAAAAAAGAAATCCAAAAAACAATTATTCTCCAACGAAACACCGCTTAACAATTTTGTCGATATTGAAAAAGGAGACTATCTCGTTCATCACAATCACGGTGTTGGAAAATTCCTCGGAATTGAGGAGTTTGATTTCGGCAAAGAAAAAAAAGAACATCTTATCGTCGAATACAAAGGAGGGGACAAGCTTTTTGTTCCAAAAGCAGATATGCATCTCGTCCAAAAATATATCGGTTTTAGCAAAAAACCTCCTCGCCTTTACAAGCTCGGAACAGGAGAATGGAAAAAAATAAAAGCCCGCATTCAAAAACGAATTCAACTATTTGCTGGCGAACTTCTCCATGTGCAGGCTATGCGCGCAAGCTTACAAGGCTTTCAGTTTTCAAAGAATACCTCTTGGCAAACAGAATTCGATAAAAACTTTCCCTTCAAAGAAACCCCTGATCAAATCAAAGCCTGGGAAGAAACTAAAATCGACATGGAATCAAAAACTCCCATGGATAGACTCATCTGTGGAGATGTTGGATACGGAAAAACCGAAATTGCCATGCGCGCAAGCTTCAAAGCAGTTATGAACAACAAGCAAGTTGCTATTTTAGTCCCAACAACAATTTTAGCAGAACAACATTATTATAATTTTTCAAAACGACTTAAAGATTTTCCTGTTAAAGTTGTAATGCTCAATCGATTTCGAACAAAAGGCGAACAGCTCGAAATCATCAAGGATCTTAAAGCTGGAAAAGCTGATGTTGTAATCGGCACACACCGGCTTCTTTCAAAAGATATAGCGTTTAAAGACCTGGGACTTGTCATTATTGATGAAGAGCAGCGCTTTGGTGTCAGAGCCAAAGAACACCTTAAACACCTTCGATTCCTCGTCGAGGTCTTAACGCTTACGGCAACTCCTATTCCGCGAACACTTTACATGTCGTTGTCCGGCGCAAAAGATATGTCAGCAATTAACACGCCCCCGGAAAATCGAGTTCCGATATCAACGCATATTGTTGAATTTGATGAAGACTTAATAAAAGATGCAGTTAACCGTGAACTCAGAAGAAAAGGGCAAGTCTTTTTTCTCCATAACCGAGTTGATGATATTGACAAAATTGGCAATATTATCAAAAAACTCGTTCCGCGCGCACGCGTTTGTACTGCTCACGGGCAAATGTCTGGTCGCCTTTTAGAAAAAATTATGCTACAATTCTTAAGCGGTGAGATTGATATTCTGGTGTGCACAACCATTATTGAATCTGGCATTGATATTCCAAATGCCAACACACTTATTGTCAATCGTGCAGACCGATTCGGCTTAGCTGACCTACATCAACTCAGAGGAAGAGTCGGACGATTCAATCATAAAGCATATGCCTATTTTATTGCGCCACCAAAACAATCGCTATCGTCACAATCAAAGTCAAGACTTGAAGCGATTGAAAAGCACAGTGGCCTAGGATCAGGATTTAATATCGCCTTTGAAGACTTACAAATTCGAGGCGCCGGAAACCTACTTGGAGAACAGCAACACGGATATATTTCATCTATCGGATTTGATCTATATTGTCGATTACTAAAAGAATCTATTGAAAACATGAAAAAAGAATCTGGAGATACCAAATGACACATTTTAAGAAAACAGCACAATTTTTATTAATCATAATATTGCTTCTCTCTGGTGCAAGCAAAGGATACTGCCAATTTTCCGATAGAATTCTTGCCGTTGTAAACGACAATGCGATTACAATGCAAGACCTCAAACAATTTCTATCGATGCTTTATATCAATCTCGCATCAACAGGGCGAAGCAAAGAAGAAATTAAAGAAATCATGTCTTATTACCAAGCTAACGGCTTATCAAGGCTTATTGACAACAAGCTAATTGTAGATGCTGCCGATCAAAAAGAACTTATAATCAGGCCAGAAGGAGTTGATAAGCGGATTGATGAAATCAAATCAAAGTTTCAAACTGAAAAAGAATTCTTAGACGATCTCACCTCACAAGGACTAACAGTCTCTGAGGTTCGAGAACGGATTCTCGAAGATCTAAAAATACGCTACATGGAAAATTCCGAAGTTTCATCAAAAGTTTTTGTTAGCCCTCAAGAGGTTACAACATTTTACGAAGAAAATATTGATAAATTCAAAAAACCAGAAACAGTTGAGCTCGACTCAATATTTATACCAAACGAGGGGAGAGATCCAAAAGATGTTGAACGAGAAGCAAAAAAAGCCTTAGAACTCTTAAATAACAAAGAAACCAATAAAACTTTTGCAGAAGTTGCTAAAAATTTTTCTGATTCGCCTGCGATCGGAACTATCGCAAGAGGCGAAGCAATCCCAGAAATTGAAGATGTAGTATTCAATTTGAAAGAAGGCGAAGTTTCTTCTATTGTCCCTGTCGAAACTGGAATATATATTTTTCAAGTTAAGAAAAAAACTCCTGAAAGCATCCCCTCCCTAGAAGAAGCAAAAGAATATATCCAAAATATTTTAACTCAAAAACAAACTAACGAACTTCGAGAAGCATGGTTAAAAAAACTAAGAAATGAAGCCTACATTGAAATCAAATAACAATAAGAATTCTGTCATTGGAATCACAATGGGTGATCCTTGCGGAATCGGTCCAGAGATTATCGCAAAAGCTCTTGTCGATCCTTCTATCCGCAACATTGGAGGATTTCAAATTATTGGAGATTTTGAAGTTTTTCGGAAATATTTTAAAAGCCCTTTAAAAAATTGCTCATTTATTGATTTAAAAAATTTTGATGTTTCTAAAAACAAATTTACAGGGCCCAATAAAAAAGCAGGAGAGGCCTCCTTGGCTTATCTTGATACAGCTTTAAGCCTTCTGAAAATCAAGAAAATATCTGCACTGGTTACTGGACCAGTTTGCAAAGAAGCCATTCAAATGCTTGATCCTAACTTTAAAGGACACACAGAATATCTAGCCAATTTCTTTAAAGTAAAAAAGTTCGATATGATGTTTGTTACAAAAAATCTAAAAGTCATCATTGCAACTCGACACACTCCACTTAACGAGGTAAGTTCTTCGATTACGCAAGAAAATCTTTATCAAACAATTCACCTTACGCTGAACTCTCTTCAAAAACAATTCAAAATTAAAGAACCAAGAATTGGAGTCTGTGGGCTTAATCCACATGCAGGAGAAGGCGGAAAAATCGGAAAAGAAGAACAAAAAACTATTATTCCAGTCATCAAAAGAATTAGAAAAATTTCAAGAAATATCGATGGTCCATTTGCTGCCGATACTCTATTTTGCCCATTTAACATAAAAAAATATGACGCCATTATTGCTATGTATCATGACCAAGGACTAATCCCAATTAAGGCATCTGATTTTAACAGTCTCGTCAATCTAACAATCGGACTTCCAATCATTCGCACATCTCCAGCTCACGGGACAGCCTTTGATATTGTTGGAAAAAATAAAGCCGATCCGTCATCGATGATTGAATCTATTCGATTAGCAGCACATTTATCTCAATGAAACAAAAAACAAAGAAACCAATTCACCCTAAAAAATATCTCGGGCAGAATTTCTTAATCGATCCCAATATTATCAATAAAATTATTTCTGCATCTAATCTCAAAAGCACTGATTGTGTTCTCGAGGTCGGGCCAGGACTTGGAGCTTTAACGCGAAAAATTGCACCTGAAGTCAAGGCGCTTATTGGCGTCGAGAAGGATCGTACTTTGGCTGAAGAACTTTCCAAGAAAATTTCTGATTCTCATGTAAAGATTTACAATGACGATATTCTAACATTTGACTTTCTCAAATTAAATAAAAAAATAAAACTAATCGGAAATCTTCCGTACTATATCTCATCATCTATTATTGAAAAGCTGATCGAAAACTCACAGCATATATCGTCAGCGTTCATTACTGTTCAATTAGAATTTGCTAAACGATTGATTGCTAAACCAGGGAATAAAGAATACGGATCACTAACATGTTTTATGCAATATCACTGCGAGCCACGCCTTTTATTTAAAATTAAGAATTCTTGCTTTAAACCCATACCAAAAGTTGAATCTGCTTTTGTCTGCTTAAATTTCGAAAAAGCTTCACCTATAAAAGCCGAGAATGAGGATTTGCTTTTTAAAACTATTCGCCAAACTTTTCAGCAAAGACGAAAAACAATTCTAAATTCACTGCCAAACGAATATAACAAATCACAAATTAAAACTATTTTAGAAAAATGCAATGTTAGCCCAACATCGAGAGCTGAAAATCTTACCTTAAACGATTTTATCAATATCTCGAATTATTTTAATCAATTGTAATATAAATTTAATACAGGGGAGACAAAAAAGGCGTTAGATCAAACGCCTTCATACCATTTTTCTTGAAACTGACCTTTTTGACATTCAAAAGCGCAATTAAAAATCATTTCTTGCACTTTTTCACTAATATCCTCGAAACGCACACCCACTAAGAAATCTTTTTCACCTACTTTTTCCCACAAAGCGCGACCTTGAGCTTGAATTGAAATTCCATCGGATAACTCAATGGTCATGAAAAGTTTTTCCTGGGGCTGAATCTTTTCGTATGTTCTCAGACAAACACCCGTATTACTAATATCTCTGCTGACGCCTTCGTGAAAATTAATACCACTTTCATGTTTATAGGTGACCTTGTTTGAAACTTCCCAGCGAGGAAAATAACGATTGTCGTCGTCGAGACGACACTTATCTTGCTTTGAATCCATAAGATAAATCCTTTGTGAATAAAATTTATATAAGATAATAAGAAAAAAGCCACGCAACCGTTGCCGGTTTCCGTGGCTAGATTAAATATACCATATTAATTTTTACTTTACAAGACTCATAAAATATATTTTTGTTTCCCGTGTTTCCTTGACAGCATTAACCAAAAGTGCTAGAAAATAAAGGATTAAGAAAATAACATATTTAAAATCATTTTATAAAAACAAAAGAGGTCCTGAGTGAAAAAGAAAATCTATTATCATGACACGGATGCAGGAGGAGTCGTTTACTATGGAACATATTTAAATTATCTTGAAGAAGCCCGAACAGAATTTTTAGAAGACTTAGGGTTAAGCGTATCCGAATTCCAAAAACAAGGCTACATGTATGCTGTCCGCAACTGCACCATTTCTTACAAAAGTCCTGCACGTTATGGTGAAACGCTTATTTGCACTGCCTCTCTGAAGAAAATGACAGCTGCTCAACTCATTTTTGACCAACAGGTTACAGAAGAAAAATCTGGGCGCCTTATAGTCATATCGGAAATCACGCTTGTCTGCCTAACAACAGACTTTAAACCAAGCCAAATCCCTGAAAATCTCCGGCAAGTTCTTGAGCCAAAGATTAAAAACGTCTAAAAATAATCTATATTTATCTCATTTTATCAATTATATTTTCTAGTTTTATCTTGTCACAAATTCTCTTTGATGATAATATACATATCTTCATATATAAATTTTTATTAATAGGATACAGTTATGGTCAGCAAAAAAGATGTTCAGTACATTTCGCACCTTTCAAGAATCTATACGGATGATCAAGAGGCAGAAGCACTTGCAAAAAATCTAGAAGATATCTTGACCTACATTGAGAAACTAAAAAAACTTGATATCACCAATGTTAAGCCAACAAGCCATGTTTTGCCTTTAAAAAACGTTTTTAGAGATGATATTTTGAGAAAATCACTTGGACAACAAGCGGCAATAAAAATTGCTGTTGAAAGTGAAAATGGCTCTTTTAAGGTTCCTCAGGTGATCGAATGAAGCTAAACGAACTCACCGCGCATAAAATTATAAGTTTAATTAAAGAAAAAAAAGAAACGGCCGAATCTGTTTTTTTAGCCGTAAAACAAGCAATTGATGCCTTTGACAAAAGAATCAATGCATACGCTCATATTTCAGAAAAACCAATTAAATCAGAAAGCTCTACTAAAGAATTTCCTGTCCCAATCGCAATCAAAGATAATATCTGCATTAAAGATTATCCAACCACTTGCTCATCGCATATACTTGAAGGCTTTAGACCGCCATACAATGCAACTGTTGTTGATAAACTTTTAGAATCTGGCGCTCGTATAACCGGACATGCCAATATGGATGAATTTGCGTTTGGATCATCCACTGAAACATCTTTTTTTGGCCCAACACGAAATCCCTGGAATTTAGAATGTGTCCCTGGCGGATCAAGCGGTGGATCTGCAGCGTCTGTTGCGGCACACGAAGCGATTTGGGCCCTAGGATCTGACACCGGAGGATCGATTCGTCAACCAGCTTCTTTTTGTGGCATTGTTGGCCTTAAACCAACCTATGGGCGAGTTTCTCGCTATGGTCTTATCGCCTTTGCCTCTAGCCTTGATCAAATCGGCCCTTTGACTAAAGACGTTGAAGATTCAGCATTATTGTTAAATCTTATTGCTGGCCATGATGAGATGGACTCAACTTCCGCTAACTTGCCTGTTCCTGACTATACCAAAGCATTAACCGGTGACATCAAAAATCTTAAAATTGGAATTCCAAAAGAATACTTTGTTGAAGGCATTGATCCTGAAGTAAAAGAAAAAATTATAACAGCTATTGAGGTCTTAAAAAAGAAAGGTGCTCAATTTAAAGAAATTTCGTTGCCGCATACAGAATATGCCGTGGCCACATATTATATTTTAGCAACAGCAGAAGCCAGCTCTAATCTCGCACGCTTTGATGGCGCTCAATACGGATTACGTTGTTATCCAAAAGATAAGAGACGAACACCCATTATCGATATGTATGAAGAAACTCGAAACCAAGGCTTTGGACAAGAAGCCAAGAGACGCATTATGTTAGGAACGTATTCACTATCTTCTGGTTATTATGATGCCTATTATTTACGAGCACAAAAAGTAAGAACCCTAATCAAAAACGATTTTGATGAAGCCTTTAAAGAATTCGACGCTATCCTGACGCCAACATCTCCAACAACTGCATTTAAACTTGGAGAAAAAGCATCTGACCCGCTGTCCATGTATCTTTCAGATATTTATACGATTTCTGCAAATTTAGCAGGTATTCCAGCGCTTTCATTGCCTTGTGGATTTTCAAATGATGGACTTCCGATTGGTCTACAAATTATGACAAAACCATTTGATGAAGAAATGATTTTTCGCATTGCTCATACATATGAACAAAATACAGATTGGCACAAAAAGAAAGTCACGTTATGAAACAATACGAAACCGTGATAGGTCTTGAAGTTCATCTTCAGTTAAATACAAAAACAAAAATATTTTGCGGATGCTCAACTGAATTTGGGAAAAATCCAAATAGTCAAACCTGCCCGATCTGCTTAGGACTTCCGGGCACGCTACCGGTGCTAAATAAAAAAGTCCTCGAGTATGCCATGAAAATCGGCCTTGCCCTTAATTGTGAGATTAACTCGCTTGTTAAGTTTGATCGAAAAAATTACTATTATCCTGATCTTCCCAAAGCGTATCAAATTTCGCAATATGATTTTCCAATTGCACACACAGGATATCTGAATGTTAAAACAGGAAACGAAATTAAGAAAATCGGTATTACGCGTGCTCACATGGAAGAGGATGCCGGCAAACTTATTCATGATCCAAAAATTAAAAGCAGCCTCGTTGATTACAATCGAACAGGCACACCTTTGGTTGAAATTGTAAGCGAACCCGACATGCGATCCGCTCAAGAAGCTTATAATTACTTAACAACACTCAAACTTTGCCTGCAATATTTAGATGTTTCAGATTGTGACATGGAAAAAGGAAGCCTGCGTTGTGATGCCAACGTATCAATCCGAGAAAAAGGCCAAACAGAACTCGGAACAAAAACAGAGTTAAAAAATCTAAACTCTTTTAAAGCAGTTAAAAGTTCTCTGGAATTTGAAGTCGCTCGTCAAATCAAGCTTGTTGAATCAGGCGAACGTATCATTCAAGAAACAAGGCTATGGGATGAACACAAACAAATCACTGTCTCAATGCGCAGCAAAGAAGAGGCCCACGATTATCGCTATTTTCCAGAACCTGACCTTGTTCCATTTATGGTTGAAAAAGAAGAGGTCGAAAAAACAAAAAAAAATCTTCCAGAGTCACCATCAAAAAAACAAAATCGCTTCATTGCAAATTACGAATTGTCCGATTATGATGCCAACGTACTTGTTCAGGATAAAGAAATTGCTGATTTCTTTGAAGAATGCACAAAAAAATACAATTCACCAAAAAAAGTTTGCAACTGGGTTACGGGCGCACTTAAGCAAGAATTAAATACACGCAAAATCGATCTTTTAAAAGCAAAACTATCCTCAGATGATCTCATCGCCTTAATTGACAAAGTTGAAACAGGCGTATTAAGCAATTTAGCCGGTAAAGATGTTTTAAAAATCAAATTTGATACAGGAAAAACTATCGATCAAATTATTAATGATCACGGATTCGCGCAAGTTTCAGATGACGAGACTCTTGAAAAAGTTATCAAAGAAGTGATCGATGAAAATCCTTCAATAATCGAACAAATTAAATCTGGAAAAGAAAGCGCTGTTGGCTTTCTTGTAGGACAATCTATGAAAAAAACACAAGGAAAAGCAAACCCTAAAAAAATTGGTGAGATGATCAAAAGGAGAATCCTCAATGACTAAAAAAATTCTTATTATTATTATTTGTCTTTTTTCTGTTTTAACGCTAACGAAAATTGCAACATCTGAAATCGATAAAAAAGACACGCTACCCGACGATCTTTATTCTCAAATCGAACTTTTTAGCTATGCGCTAACAACTGTGCAAGCAGCTTACACGGAAGAACCATCCGCCAAAGAACTTATTTATGGATCATTAAAAGGAATGCTAAGCTCACTTGATCCACACAGTCAATTCTTGACACCTGAAGATTTTAAAGATCTAAAGACCGAAACAGAAGGCAAATTTGGAGGACTCGGCATTGAAATTTCAATCCGAGATAACCTTTTGACAGTAATCACTCCCCTAGAAGGAACGCCAGCTTGGAAGGCTGGTGTCAAAGCCAAAGATAAAATTGTAAAAATTGATACAGAATCAACAAAAGATATTACCTTAAGCGAAGCTGTTAAAAAATTGAGAGGCAGTCCGGGCACAAAAATTGACATAACCATATTTCGTGAAAGCGAAGGAAAAATTCTTGATTTTACAATTACACGCGAGTTAATTCATATTCAAGATGTTAAAGATGTTATGATCCTTGATGACACAATTGGATATATTCGTCTAACAGAATTTCGTGAAGATTCCTACAAAGAATTTAAGAAAGCTCTCAATACCCTTAAGAGCAAAAATGCCGATAGCCTTATTTTAGATTTACGCAACAATCCTGGCGGTCTTCTTAATGTTGCAATCGATATTACAGAAGAATTTCTTCCTGAAGGACAAATTATTGTCATAACAAAATCCAGAAACCCATCCCAAAATAGCGTTGAAAAATCAAAAAACTCAAATGGAGAATTTATTAATTGGCCAATTGCTGTTTTGATAAACGAAGGAAGCGCTTCAGCAAGCGAAATTCTAGCCGGCGCACTCAAAGACAATAAAAGAGGAGTTATCATTGGAACGCAGTCCTTTGGAAAAGGCTCTGTACAATCCGTAATTCCTCTGCCAGATGGGGCAGGTCTCAAATTAACAACAAGCAAATACTTTACACCTTCAGATATTTCAATTCATGGAATCGGCATCACGCCTGATATTATCGTTGAATACGAATCAATCAACGTGTCGAAAAATGATGAGAGCGAAGATGCCGCCAAAAAGATTTTTGATGATGTTGAAAATGGCGACAAAGAATTAGATGTAAACGCAATCAAAGACCAAAAAGCTAAAAAACGTTTATTAGCGGATGATCAAGTAAAGTCGGCTATAAGCGTTCTAAAAGGAATAAAAGTTTACCGCAAAGAGCTTTAGAATGAATGAAAAGCAACGAAACCTTTTAGCAATCGCTTCATGCGCCTTCCTTATCATTTCATCTTTAGGAGGTTTATTTTACATTTATCTTAATAAGCCTTTTGAAAAGCACAGACCTGTCATTCGAAAAATGTTTGGAAGACCTGACACAGGACGCATTGCAATCATTATTGACGATTGGGGATATAATAAAAACTGCGATTTCTTAAAAAACATCGACATTCCTATTGCCATCTCTGTTTTGCCGAATCTTCCTTATAGTAAACTTTCGGCGCAATGCGCTCACGAAAATAACAAAGAAGTCATGCTTCATCTTCCTCTAGAGCCACATAAATTTACTGAAGTCTATCCACCAAATTATATCATCACGACCAACATGGACGCAAAAAAAATAGAGCAAACAATTGATGATTATCTAGAGTCTGTGCCTTACGCCGAGGGGATCAATAATCACATGGGATCAAAGGCCGTTCAAGATAAAGCCTTTATGAAAATCATTCTTCGTTATCTTAAAAATAAAAAATTATTTTTTGTTGATAGTCGAGTAACTTCAGACTCAATCTGTAAGGAAGCAGCCGCTGAAGTACGAATTCCTTTTGCACAACGCGACGTCTTTTTAGACAATCTTTCAAATGAAGAATACATTAGAAATCAAATCAAAAAACTTGCCAATATTGCCAAAAAACAAGGTTATGCCATTGGCATTGCCCATAATCGACCTTCAACACTTAAAGTTATTCAAGAGCAAAGTCAAAAACTCAAAGAACAAGGGTTTGAATTTGTTACCGTAAAAACACTTACTGGCTATTAATAAAATGAAAATTTTAGGCATAGAAACATCCTGCGATGAAACATCCGTATCCGTTGTTAAAAACGGACAGTTAATCCTGTCGAACGTTATTGCGACAAGCTTAAAAGATCACCAAAAATACGGTGGTATCATCCCGGAAATCGCTTCACGTAAACAATTAGAGCTTATTAATACGGTAACACACCGGGCTTTGGAAACAGCAAGAGTTCCATTAAAACAAATCGATGCGATTGCGGTTACATCAAACCCAGGCCTAATTGGCTCACTTCTAGTAGGCATTTCCTTTGCGCAATCTCTATCCTATGCTTTAAAAAAGCCGCTTGTTGAAGTCAACCATATCACAGCACATCTTTATGCAAATTTCTTAAGAAAAATAAAACAAGAAAATAAGATAAAAGAGCTTCCTAGGCTCCCGGCAATTGGTCTTGTTGTCTCTGGTGGACATTCGAGCATTTTTCATATAAAGAACTTTGAAAATTTTTTACTATTGGGCCAAACACGCGACGATGCGGCAGGTGAAGCATACGATAAAGTTGCACGAATTCTCAAGCTAGGATATCCTGGTGGACCTGTTATTGATCGAATTTCAAAAAAAGGAATAAATAAAAAAATTCACTTTCCTTGTGCAAATCTATCCAATAGTTTTGATTTTAGTTTTAGCGGTATTAAGACCTCAGTCTATTACCATGTCAAAAAACAAAAAGAATTAAGCTCTTCAGGTATTCAAGAAATTGCATACGCATTTCAAAAAAGCGTCGTTGGAGCACTTGTTAAGAAAACAATTCTGGCCTGCGAATCAAAACATATTAAAACCCTTGTCGTCGGAGGAGGCGTTGCCGCTAACTCAGAACTTCGAAAAGAACTTCATTCTCAGGCAAAAAAGAAAAATATCAATGTCTTTTTTCCTGATATTGACTTATGCATGGATAACGCCGCGATGATTGCAGGACTTGGGTATCACCTAATAAAAAAATAGAGGAGGCCACTTAAGTGATTGAACAAATTCTTTCTCAAGCAGGTAACGTATTATTTAAAATTCTTTTAACCATTCTATTATCTAGCATCATCGGCATTGAGCGATTCATTCGCCACAAAGGGGCCGGCTTAAGAACACACATTTTAATTGGCGTTGGATCAGCACTCCTCGTATTGACTTCATTTCATCTTTTTGATATATATAAGGAAGCAAATATCGTTGACCCAACGCGAATTATTGCTGGAATCGTAACTGGCGTTGGATTTTTATGCGCTGGAACAATTATTCGCGGTGGCACTGAAATCACCGGGCTGACAACCGCAGCTAGTATGTGGGTGGTTTCCGGAATTGGCATGGCGGTTGCCGCAGGACAATACGGAGCTGCCGTTATAGTAACATTTGTTGTTTTTTTAACATTGATTGGACTTCGTTCTATTGAAAAAAAGATTGAAAAAATATTTCGGCCCTAAAATCGGAGGAAAAAATGGCTATTCGGGATAAACGAAACAAAAAAGATGATGAACAAAAAGCTATTGAAATAAACGCAGAAATGCAAGGAACGCTTTCTTTTACAGATCCTGTCAATTTAAGAATTAATGGAAACTTTCAGGGAACGCTTCAAACAAAAGGAACATTGACCATTGGAGAAAATGCCAATGTTGATGCACGTATCACAGGAGAAAGTATTATTGTTGCTGGAAAAGTCAAGGGAGACGTCACTGCCAAAACGATGCTTGTTCTTATGCCCGGCTCAGAACTAGAAGGCAACATCTCAACACCAAAATTAAACATTGTTGAAGGTGCCATTTTTCAAGGAAAATGCCAAATGCTTAGCGAAAGCTTAACGATTGATGAAGTCTCTAACTATCTCGATATTGATATTCAATCTGTTGTTGAAATGGCAAATGCTGGTAACATTCCAGCCATCCGTGACGGAGAAAATTGGAGATTTGAACGAGCAAAAGTAGATCGATGGATTACACTCGAAAAAGCTAAAGGGTAAAAATGTCTGATCAATTTATTTCTGTTAGAGAAGCAGGGCAGCTACTAGGGGTTTCTGAAAAAAAGATTATGGAACTTTCCGATGAGGAAAAACTTAAAGTCTATCGAATCGCTGGGCAATTTATTCGCTTTAAGAAAAGTGACGTGCTTGCCATAAAGAATGCAGGATCAATTATTGCTGAAAATACTCACTATGAATACACCCCAACAGAACGCATCCAAGACTTTTTTTATTTTAATGATTTTTATCTAATTTCAATTGGTGTTGTCTTTTTCTTTTTATATATCATTTTTCGCAATTCATAAATTATCTTTTCGAGAAAACTCTTGATATTTTACTCTCTTTACCGTAGAATGCATTTTTTACGGCGGCGTAGCTCAGCCTGATAGAGCACTCGGCTCATACCCGATTTGTCACTGGTTTAAATCCAGTCGCCGCCACCATTTCTTCAAATAATCAAGATCAATTTCTTCGAAACGCTTGCTAGATTTTCAAGTTCCAGTATAATAAACAAATAAGGTTATTTTTAATGCATATTTATATATTTTTATTACTAATTTATTTTGTCACTAGTCCTTTGTCCACAACTGTCCTTGCCAAAAACAATTCGGACAAAACACTCGCTAGCTCTGAAGAGCTTGAAATCTGGCGCTTAAAAAAGCAAAATCTTTCTAAAGAAAGTCGAAAAGACTTGGATCGTGCTATTGAAAAATACGATGAAATAAAAGAAAAAGAAAAAAATGCGAATAAAGAATTAGTGCAATCTAAAAATCAACTAGCCGATTTTAATCTTTCAAGAAAAGATGAAATTTCTAAAGAAACTGAAAAATTAGAACAAAGAATTAAAAGAGCACAAAAAAAAGTAGATTTCTGCAAGAAAAACCTTGAGAACGCTGAAAATAAGCTCAATGAAAGCAAGAAAAACTTTGATTTTGAAATAACGAAATTTAAAGATAAACTTCAAAACAAAGAAGAAAAATTAAAAAAAGAAATTACGCAAAAAGAAAAAAAATACGAAAAATCCAAAGAAAATACAAAAAAAGCCAAAAAAGAATTTGATGAAGTTAAAGTCTTTTTATCAAAATGATACGAATAAGATTTATTAAATTATTATTTTTATTCCTTTTCATATGCTCCGCAACACAAGCTGCGAATGCCGAAAAGAAATCAAACTCTTTGTTCTTAAGCCTTTCCTCAGAAAATAAAAAAGCAACCGTCGAAGAAATCACAAACCCAGGATTAATTCTTTTAACCGATAAAAGACGTATCAAACTTATAGGTTTAAAACCAGTCGATCCACCTAAACGAAAAAAGCTAAACTATAATGAATTTAATATTCTTATTGAAGAAAAAGAAAACCCTACTATTGAAACTGAAGAAAAAGCTTATGAGTATGCAAATGATCTCTTAAAAGGAAAGCAAGTCAAAATAGAGTTCGATAGAGAATATCGAGACAAGCAAGGTCATCTTCTAGGATATATTTTTCTTGCAGATGGAACGCTGGTTAACGCTGAAATCTTACGTCAAGGATTCGCTGATCTTAGCATCACTCCTCCAAATACAAAATACGAAACTGAGCTAAGAGAAGCCTATCTTGAAGCAAGAAAAGAAAAGCGAGGGATCCAAGGAGATTAGGCATGCTGTCCTATTCCAAGCTTAACTTATCTTAATTTTATTGCTTGCCATGAATCCTAAATATCGCTTTACGTATTAAAAAATTAATCACTAAATGAGAACATTCTTAAAAGAACTTAAAACATTTTCACATGATAATAATCTTTTTGCATCTGGCGAAAAAATTATTGTTGGTGTCTCCGGTGGACCAGATTCCGTTGCTCTTCTACATGGGCTTTATGCGTTACGTCACGATTTTAGCATTAACCTGCATGTAGCGCATCTTAATCATGGAATCAGAAAAGAAGCAGTCCGCGACCAGACGTTCGTTGAACAGCTTTGCGACCAACTCAAAATCCCTTGCACTTCTAAAAAAATCTGCTTAAAGAAAAAAGCTCAATCTCTTGAAGAAGCTGCTCGAGAAGAACGTTTTCGCTTTCTTATCAAAGTCGCAAAAACACACAAAGCAAAAACAATCGCACTAGGCCACACAAAAGATGATCTTGCTGAAACAATTTTAATGAGATTATTACGTGGCACAGGCCTATCTGGCATGCGAAGTATTTTACCAAAACGAGAAATCTATCAAATGGCCTTTATCCGGCCGATGCTGACTTTGAGCCGAATAAATGTTGTTCATTTTCTTAAAGAAAATAATATAAAATTTTGTACCGATTTAACAAATCGTAGTAAGATTTTTACACGCAACAAAATTCGCATGGATCTTATTCCATTACTGGAAAAAGAATACAACCCTAATATTAAGGACGTTTTGGCGCATCTTTCTATTCAAGCGGCCACTGATTATGATTTTCTTAAATCTGAAGCAGAAACTATTTTCTTGAAAATTTCAAATCATCCAAAACAATCGAGAAATATTTCTCTAGATCTAAAAAAACTTGCCCAACACCATCCTGCAATACAAAGAATTGTCATTAGACTCGCGATTCAGCATCTAAGTGGCAACATGAAAGCGCTGACTTTTTCCCATATCAAAGAGATAGAATGCCTTATAAACAATCGTCCAAGTAAATCGATTGTTCATTTACCCAAATCTATCGCAATTCAAAAAAAAGAATTAGTTCTTATTTTTTCTCAAAAAAAGAAAATAAGATAAGCCTTAGGGAAACCTTGATAAAATCCTAAAAGCCGTTATAATAGCTCTAACCTAGATTTGGAAACAAAGCCAAGGATATAATAGAACTTTTCATAATATAGATATATAAAGGGGTTTTGCATGCAAAAAAAATTAAAATTACCAAAAAAGAATTCCAAAGAAAATCAAAAAAAGCGTCCGCCGAATAGCAATTTCTGGCTCTGGCTAGGGCTAATTTTCGTTCTTATTGTTTTATCAAGCCAATCAAATTTTAGCAATGCCCATGTACCGCAAGAAATATCGTATAGTGAATTTTACAGCATTCTCCAAGAAAATAAACAAACATCGAAAATTCGTTCTTTAGAAATGACTGACAACCAAATTGATGGAACATTTTCAGATGATTCAAAATTTAAAGTTATTCTTCCTCTAGATGATGAAGTTATTTTAGGCCTTATCCGAAAAAATGTTTCTGACTTTAAAGTTCTCAGGCCAAACACACTATGGTCAAGTCTATTTTTTTCCTTGGGACCAATTTTAATTTTAATTTTATTCTTTTGGTTTTTATCCAATCGTGGCGCTCAAATGGGAAACAAGTTATGGTCTTTTGGTAAGTCTCGAGCAAAAATAAACGATGGAAAGAATAAAAAGATTACCTTCGATGATGCCGCTGGCGTTGAGGAAGCGAAAGAAGAGCTACAAGAGGTTATTCAATTTCTAAAAGATCCTAAGCGATTTGAAAAACTCGGTGGGAAAATTCCGAAAGGCGTTCTTTTAGTTGGAAGGCCCGGCACAGGAAAAACACTTCTTGCCAAAGCTGTCGCAGGAGAAGCCGATGTTCCTTTTTTTTCTTTAAGCGGTTCAGACTTCGTTGAAATGTTTGTTGGCGTAGGCGCTTCACGTGTTCGCGATCTTTTTGAACAAGCACGCAAAGCATCAAAAGCATCAGGCAAAGGGTGCATTATTTTTATCGATGAGATTGATGCGGTTGGCCGCCTACGCTTCTCTGGAATAGGGGGAGGAAACGATGAGCGCGAACAAACACTAAACGCCTTACTTGTTGAAATGGATGGATTCGATACACACGGTGGTCTTATCGTCATGGCAGCAACCAATCGGCCCGACACACTCGATCCAGCACTTTTAAGACCAGGACGCTTTGATCGCCAGATCGTTGTTTCTCTTCCGGATATTCTAGGACGTGAAGCTATTTTAAAAGTGCACACAAAAAATATAAAACTTTCAAAGAATGTTGACTTTAAAAAAATCGCTCAGCAAACCGTTTATTTTTCTGGCGCAGACTTAGCCAACGCTTGCAATGAAGCAGCTCTGTTGGCTGCCCGAAAAAATAAAGATTCTGTTGAGCAAGAGGAAATGCAAGAAGCGATTGAACGCGTCACAATGGGACCAGAAAAAAAGAGCCACATTGTCTCAAAAAAAGAAAAAGAAATAACAGCCTATCATGAAGCAGGTCATGCACTTTTATCTCTGCTAGTTAATGGGGCTGATCCTTTCACAAAAGTTTCCATTATTCCTCGAGGAATGGCAGGGGGATACACAATCACACCTCCAATGGAAGACAAGCATAATTGGGGCAAAAAAGAGCTTATCGCAAAAATTATTGTCGCCCTTGGCGGACGAGCGGCAGAAGAAATCTTCTTGGATGACATTACAACCGGTGCGCAAAATGATCTTATGCAAGCAACTTCAATTTCACGCGCAATGATTTGCGAATACGGAATGAGCGAAACAATTGGCACATTAACCCTCGGAAATCATCATGGACAAGTTTTTCTCGGTCGAGATATGATGGAGCAAAAAAATTATAGCGAAGATACTGCAAAAGCCATTGATACAGAAATTCGGCTAATGATAGATTCTGCCTATCAAGAAGCAAAAAAAATATTATCCGATAACAAAGAAAATGTTATTTCTTTGGTTGCCAAACTAAAAGAAAAAGAAATCCTTGATGTCGATGACGCCAAAATACTCCTTGGTATGAACACAGAAAAGACTGAAACAAATCCAGAAATACCAGTCAATTCTAGTAACAACAACTTAAAAACCAATGACGCCTAAGACAAAAAACCCTTCTAGGCGCACACGAAATAAATTTGTTGTGCGCGCCAAGAATTTACATCTTGTCCTTGGGCAAGAAACAAAAATTATGGGCATCGTCAATGCGACGCCCGATTCTTTCAGCGCAGACGGCTTATTAAATAAAAAACCAAACCGCGCAGTATCCTATGCTTTAAAATTAATCAAAGATGGCGCTGATATTATTGATATTGGCGGCGAATCTACTCGTCCTGGCGCAAAAAAAATTAGTATAAAAGAGGAATTATTGCGCGTAATTCCAATCATTGAGACTTTATCTAAAAAAACAAATATCCCGATTTCGATCGACACTTACAAGCCTGAAATCGCACAAGCAGCCTTAGAAGCAGGCGCAAGCATTGTTAACAATGTCATGGGATCAAAACTAACAAAATCTATGCTAAAGGTTATAAAAGAAAACGACGCCGCTATTATACTCATGCATATTCGAGGGACGCCGAGAACAATGCAAAAACGCATTTCATATAAAAATCTCGTCCAAGAAATAGTCTTGGACCTAAAGAAATCAATTGAAAAATGCTTGGAAATTGGAATAAAATCAGATAGAATAATAGTAGATCCAGGAATTGGGTTCGGCAAAACGGTAGAGGATAATTTAGAAATCATTCAGCGTCTATCTGAATTTAAAGCCCTCAAAAAAACCATTTTAATCGGGACGTCTCGAAAATCTTTCATCGGGAAAACTCTTAAAAAAGATGTTTCCGATCGCCTAATGGGTAGTGCTGCATCCGTGAGTGCGTCTATTCTGAATGGTGCACACATTGTTCGCGTCCACGATGTTAAACAAATGCGTGAAGTCGCCGACTTAACAGACGCTATTATTAATGTAAAAAACAATCGAGCAAAATAATGCTAACAATCCTTACAATTTGGTCACTCGTCAAGCCTATTGTTGAAATTTTTGTCTTATGGGTTGTTTTCTATCAGATTCTTGTTTTTTTTGAAGGAACACGCGCTTTTCAAGTTCTTAAAGGCCTCATCTATCTTTTGATCGCCTTTCTCATTTCTCAACTATTAGGTTTGAC
Source organism: Candidatus Omnitrophota bacterium (assembly GCA_028693815.1). Classification (NCBI taxonomy): domain Bacteria; kingdom Pseudomonadati; phylum Candidatus Omnitrophota; species Candidatus Omnitrophota bacterium. Next base: position 30,327 of record JAQUUP010000009.1, on the reverse strand, counting down.
CACCTTAAACTGGCTTTTAAAAAACTTTTTTGCAATATCGATTCTTGCTGTCTTAATTATTTTTCAACAAGAATTACGGCAGGGGCTTGCACGCTTAGGTCAGCAACATCTTTTTAATATAAGTCTAGAAGAGTCAGAAGTCATCGCCCTTATTGAAAAAATTACAACAGCTGTCTACAAACTAGCTCAAAGAAAAATCGGCTGCATTATCGCCATCGAAAAAGAAACCAAACTTAAAACTTTCATCGATAGCGGAGTTTCTATAGATGGGAAAGTTTCATCAGAACTTTTACAAAGTATTTTTGTCCCAACGTCACCACTTCACGATGGTGGTGTTATTATTCGAAACGAACGAATTTTAGCGGCTGCTTGTCTTTTTCCGCTATCTGAGAATTCCAATTTAAGTAAAATCATTGGAACGAGACATCGTGCCGCTTTAGGCGTCACAGAACAAACTGACGCCATTGGCGTTATTGCATCAGAAGAAACAGGTGACATTTCTATTGTTGCAGATGGACGATTTATTCCTGTTGTCAACAAAGAACGATTTGCTAGTATTTTAAAAAATTTATTATTAGGACATAAGAAATAAAATGAAAAAGTGGCTGACACACAACCTAGCTCTAAAACTCATTGCTTTAGGCTTAGCCATTATCACATGGCTTTATGTCAATGGGGCTTTAGTCCAAACTTAATTTTTACGCAAAAAATTTACCATGCCAAAGCTAGGAGTCAATATTGATCATGTCGCCACAATTCGCCAGGCAAGAGGAGAACTTCTTCCTTGTCCTGTAAATGCAGCAAAAATTTGTGAACAAGCAGGGGCGCATAGCATTGTTGCGCATTTACGAGAAGATCGACGACATATAAATGATAAAGACGTTTGGCAGCTGAGAAAAGAAGTCAAAACTCGCTTTAATCTTGAAATGTCTGCGAACGAAGATATTGTAAAAATTGCATGCCAACTAAAACCTGATCAAGTAACGCTTGTCCCGGAAAAACGTAAGGAGCTCACGACCGAAGGGGGCCTTGATGTGATTCGACATTCCTATCGGCTAAAACAAGTGATCAAGCGTCTCAGCCAAAAAGGTATTGCTGTAAGTCTTTTTATTGATGCAGAAAAAAAACAAATTTTAAGATCAAAAGAACTTGGCGCAAATTCCATCGAACTTCATACCGGACAATACGCCAATGCAAAAACAAAGCTAAACAAAGAACGAGAACTTAAGAAAATAAAAAACGCTGCAAAATTTGGAAAAGAAATCGGCATCATTGTTAATGCCGGCCACGGACTAAACTATCAAAACACAAAACCAATTGCAAAAATCAAAGAAATAAATGAGCTTAATATCGGGCACTCTATCATTGCTCATTCGATTTTTGTCGGCCTTAAAAAAGCTGTAAAAGATATGATGAAACTGGTGAAATAAAATGATTCTAGGTCACGGAACAGATATTGTTGAAGTCGAACGCATCTCAAGAGCCATCAAAAGATGGGGCGATGATTTTCTAAAGCACGTCTTTACAGATCAAGAGATTGCCTATGCAAAAAAAAGACGATACCCAGAGCAACACCTCGCTGCGCGTTTCGCTGCTAAAGAAGCTGTTTTGAAAGCGTTAGGTGAAAATGCACACGTCGGATGGAAGGACATCGAAATTATAAACCAACATAATGGCAAGCCATCTTGTATTTTTCATATAAAAGAATTTAACAAAAAAATCTTTGTCTCGTTATCCCATACAAAAAACTATGCGGTTGCCAACGCCATTATTACGATGTAATTCAAAATCACACAAAAATACTTTTGGCCATGTCCTTGTTATTGCCGGGTCAAAACGTATGCTAGGGGCAGGTGTCCTTAGCAGTCTTTCCGCTATCCGCTCTGGAGCAGGTCTTGTTACTCTCGGCATTCCAAAAAGCCTTAACGCCATCGCACAAAAAAAGATTTCTCCAGTCATCATGACCTGGCCTCTAAAAGAAACAAAAGAGCAAACAATTTCATGCTCTGCTTTAAACGATATCAAAAAAGAACTCTCAAAATATCAATCCGTTGCAATCGGCCCAGGGCTCTCGCAGAACAAAGAAACGAAACGTTTTATCTTAAAAGCAATTTCATCGATAAAGAACCCCATGGTTATTGATGCCGATGCTCTAAATGCTTTATCAGAAAATATCTCTATTCTAGAAACAAAGGGAGGCGTGCGCGTTCTTACTCCGCACTTAGGAGAAATGGCCAGGCTAACTGGAAAAACAAAAACATATGTTGAATCAAACCGGGAATCCGTAGCCAAAACTTTTGCAAAGAAATATGATTGCATTCTTGTCTTAAAGGGATCTCGTACTGTCGTTGCATCTTCTTGGGGAAAAATCTATGTCAACAAAACTGGAAATTCTGGGCTTGCAACAGCTGGAACTGGAGACGTCCTAACGGGAATGATTACTGCATTCTTAGCACAAGGGCTTTCAGGTTTTGATGCTTCTAAATATGCAACTTTTTTGCATGGAAAAGCAGGAGATATTGCAGCAAAGAAAAAAACTAAGGTTTCACTTATTGCAACAGATTTAATTGATAACATTCCCGCTGCTTTTAAAAAAGCACTTCAAGATTAAGATCTTAAAACTAAAAAGGGCTCATGGAAATATTTCCATGAGCCCTTTTTTATCAACTTTTTTATTCTTACAAATGTCGTTCGATCGGTCCTTCAGTTTTCTCAAAAATAGGTTTAATTTCTGGACGCGGACGTCCGAAACAAATACCCAATGTTTCGTGCAATGAAGCAACATCTAAATCAACGTGACGCTGTTCAATAGCTTTCTTTGTTTCCATGTAGCGAATTTTCTTTCCGCTAACGCCAACAACGGTAACGCCATCAATACCTTCACAAAGAAGAAGGACCGCTGCGGCTCCAGCTTCTTTACCAAAATTTGCATCATAAGCAGAGGATTGTCCGCATCGAACCAGATGTCCTGGTGCAACTGAACGCACTTCTGGTATTTCATACAAACCTTCCACATACATCTTTTGTTTTTCCATAAATTTCTTAATTTCAGCATCTTTTTTAAAACGCTTTGTAAGTTCTTGGCAAACATATTTTCCAGATCCAGTGAGTTTTTTATGTCCAAACGCATCAACTCCAGCAGATTCATCAACTAATTCTTCACCATTCGAATTTCTTAAACCCTCAGCAACAACAATTAAATATGTTCCAGCGCGAACATCGCTTTGTTCGATGCGTCTTGAAAAACGTTTCTTAACATGATGATAAAGCACATCAAAATCAACAGGAATCTCTGGAATAAGAATAGCGTCTGCATCAGCTGCCACTCCACCACGAAAAGCTGTATGACCTGCATATCGACCAAAAACTTCCATAACAATAATGCGGTTATGTGTTCTTCCCGTTGTCTTTAAATCCTGCGCAAAAGTGGCTATGCGACTAATAGTTGAATCCGCTCCAACAGAATATGTCTGAAGATCAAGATCCATGGTTTTTGGCGCATGGACACATTTAATCCCATGCTCAGACAGGTCAACAATAACACTTCCGGTGTCATCACCACCGCTAATAACAAGGCCATCAATACCGAATTTCTTAAGACCTTCTTTAATGCGATCATATTTTTTATCATCTTTAATTTTCTTAATCTTAACACGTGAATGCCCAGCCTCAGAGCCAGCCAAAGCTGAACTAACTGAATCAATTCTTTCTGGAGTAAGTTCCACAAGACTATCAAAATCAGATAAATTATAAAGTCCTGCGTAACCATTTGGTATTACATGGCAAGAAACACCTTTTCGATTTGCCATTTGTGCAACACCTTTAACAACAGCATTAAGCCCTCCGCAATCTCCACCGCTTGTGATAATTCCAATTTTCTTCATCAAAAATCTCCTTTAAATGAGCGCATAACTTACGTGACTAGCAGAAACGCTAAGTTATCTGCGCGAATTTATCCCGTACGTGCAGCGTATCGGGATTTCTAATTAATAAGTTGAATCAACCCTTACAACGAACAGAAGCTAGCGTATCATATTCACTGTTTAAAATCAATTGTAAAATATTAAAATAAGCAAGGAAGAGAGGCCGAAAAAAGAGCAGGCTTGCATTAATATAAAAACATACTTTACAGCGATAAAGAAATCTGTTATAAGTAAATCTCGTTTTAAAGAATATTATTTATAAAGTATCAAATATAAAGATAAGTTTGCTGTACCATGTTTTTCTAATAATCAAATTATGAAAAGCAAGTATAGCGCAATTCTTTCTTAATTTTAAACTAAGGAAAATTGCTGGCGTAGCTCAGCTGGTAGAGCAACTGACTTGTAATCAGTAGGTCGGGGGTTCGAAGCCTCTCGCCAGCTCCATTTCTTTATGGGCAGATACTCAAGCGGTCAACGAGGGCAGACTGTAAATCTGCTGCGCCTGCGCTACGGAGGTTCGAATCCTTCTCTGCCCACCAGTAATTTTTGCGAGAGTAGTTCAGTGGCAGAACACAAGCCTTCCAAGCTTGATACGAGGGTTCGATTCCCTTCTCTCGCTCCATTTTTTACTTAAAGGAGCTGCGAAACGATGAAAGTCACCCTATTTCTTCCAACGTTAAATGAAATCCAAGGATTAAAAGCAATCATGCCACGCATTAAAAAAGAGTGGTACGATCAACTTTTAATCGTAGACGGCCAATCAAAGGATGGAACAATTGAATACGTGAAAGAACAAGGCTGGCCGTTAATTATCCAAAAACGAAAAGGATTGCGCCATGCCTATATTGAAGCACTTCCGCACATTGAAGGCGATGTTCTTCTTACCTTTAGCCCAGATGGAAACAGCATTCCAGAACTTATCCCTGACTGCATCAATAAAATGAAAGAAGGCCATGACATGGTCATTGTTTCACGATACGCCGGTAAGGCTAAAAGCTATGATGATGACATCGTCACCGCTTTCGGAAATAAAATGTTTACAACTTTCATTAACCTTTTCCATGGTGGACACTATACAGATGCTATGGTAATGTTTCGTGCCTACAAAACAAAACTCATTTACGACCTAGACTTGCACAAACATAGCAGTTATGAAACAGAAGAGAAGCTTTTTCATACAGATGTTAGCTGGGAGCCACTTTTATCAATCCGAGCCGCCAAAAGAAAACTAAGCGTTGCAGATATTCCAGGTGACGAACCAGCAAGAGAAGGCGGAGAACGTAAACTTCAAATTATCCGCTGGGGCTCAGCTTACATGTACGAAGTTTTCAGAGAAATTTTTGTCTGGAAATAATCGAATAGCGCTTATTCTCGTCCTTTTTCTTATCCTAAAATTACGACATTTCCCTTGCAAGACCATTAGAATATAATATAATTAAGTAAATATATTCATATTAATAGGAAAATTCTATGAAACAAACAAAGATTTCAGTTATTGGCGATGGCGGCTGGGGAACAACTCTAGCCATTCTTTTATGCAAAAATGGTCATTCTGTCTGTCTATGGGGAGCTTTTCCTGAATATATCAAAAAAATGCAAAAAACTAGAAAAAACCAAAAATTTCTACCCGGCATTGATATCCCTAAAAAAATAATGCTCCTAGAATCTCTTAAAGATGCGCTTAATTATTCTGATGTTATTGTCCTTGCAGTTCCTTCAGAATTCTTAAGATCGACTTTAAAGGAAATTAAAAAGAACGATATCTCTAAAAAAATATTTTTAAGCGTTGTTAAAGGAATCAATACTTCGTCGCTTAAAAGAATGTCAGAACTTATCCATGAAGAGCTAGGGGCCGTTAAATTTGCTGTTTTATCAGGGCCAACAATCGCCATTGAAGTGGCCAAAGGCATTCCGTCAACAGCTGTTATTGCCTCTCATAATGCGCCGCTTGCGAAGAAACTCCAGAAAGTTTTTAACTCTCCAACCTTTCGCATTTATACAAATTCTGATATTATAGGAGTAGAGCTAGGCGGCAGTATCAAAAATATTATTGCCATTGCTTGTGGTGTTTGTGATGGACTAGGATTAGGAACGAATACAAAAGCTGCCATTTTATCTCGCGGCCTCGCAGAAATGTCTCGGCTTGGAAAAGCGCTTGGCGCAAAATCAAAAACATTTTCAGGCCTTAGCGGTCTAGGAGATCTAACAACAACATGCTTTAGCCCTAAAAGTCGCAACCGTTTTGTTGGAGAACAGCTAGGAAAAGGAAAGACCTTAAAAAATATTATGTCGTCAATGGCAATGGTTGCTGAAGGAGTCCCAACCGCCAAAGGGGTTTATCGATTAAGCCAAAAATGCAACATTTCAATGCCAATTACAGCAGAAGTTTTTAATATTCTTTATAAAAATAAAAAAGCTTCTATTGCTGTCAGAGACTTGATGAATCGAAGAATGAAATCTGAATAAAATTATTCGGAGCGTAGCGCAGTCTGGATTAGCGCACTTGAATGGGGTTCAAGAGGTCGTGAGTTCGAGTCTCACCGCTCCGACCAATTCTAAAGAAAAGAGGAGATATCATGACAGATAGTCCAATAAATCCAAACGAAAGAGAAGACCGTCGAAAATATCCTCGCGTTGAAAAACATTTTATTGTTACTTTCTTTGAAGCTGATAAACAAGATGCAGAGCATAGCATTTCACAACTAAGAAATATTAGCCGTGGTGGGGTTCTGTTTTCAAGTAGCGTTATACACGCCCCTGGTAAAAAACTTCAGATCATGATCAAGACACCTTATATGGCAAGTACCCTTAGCGTTCAGGGAACAGTTCTAGAATGCAAGGAAAGAATCCCTGGAGTGATCTATGAAATCCGCGTTGAAATTAAAGATCTCGATGCTGATGCGGATGCGATTTTTAAGAAAATTGAAGAAGCTTTTTTAAAATCTCAACAAGATTATTAATTAACAAAAGGAATTTTTGATATGAGTAAAATTAATATTGGTTTAATTGGTTGCGGTACTGTAGGAGCCGGTGTTATTAAAATTCTTAAAAACCAAAATAAAACTTTTTTAAAAAGATTTCAAACAGAATTTGTCGTTAAAAAAATCTGCGACAAGAATTCTGCGATTGCAAAAAAAATAAAACTATCAAAGAATCTTTTCACAACCAAAGCAAACGATGTATTAGATGATGAGAATATTGATGTTATCATCGAACTTATTGGAGGGACACATCCTGCCAAAGAATTTATCTTACAAGCGCTTCGATCTAAAAAACACGTGATCACCGCAAACAAAGCTGTTATTGCAAAATACGGGCCTGAACTTTTTAAAGAAGCAATCAAACAAAAGAAAAATATTTATTTTGAGTCATCCGTTGGAGCAGGCGTTCCAATTATCAATGCCATCACCGAAGGGCTAGCAGGCAACAATTTTACAAGTCTTTATGGAATTATCAACGGAACTTCAAACTTTATCTTAAGCGAAATGACGCAAACCCTATGCACCTTTGCCGATGCTTTAATAAAAGCTCAAAAAAATGGATATGCCGAAAGCAATCCAACGCTCGATGTCAATGGCATGGATGCTGCACACAAACTTAGTATCTTAGTTCATCTCGCGTTTGGAAAAGTTATTAATCTTAAAAATATTCATGTAGAGGGCATTACTCAAATTTCTCATGACGATATCAAATATGCGAAAGATTTAGGTCTTGTGATCAAGCCTTTAGCAATTGCGAAAATGGTAAATAACGCACTTGAGCTTCGCGTTCATCCAACGCTCATCGATGAAGACCATCCACTTGCATCTGTAAACGGTGTTTTTAATGCAATCTTTCTTGAAACTGATCCGCTGGGCGACATCTTACTCTACGGGCAGGGAGCAGGGCAGCTTGCCGCTGCCTCTGGCGTTGTCAGTGATCTCATCAACCTTGCGACAAAAGGCAAGAACATTGCCAGAACACGCATGAAAAATATTGCATATGAAAATCGCTCAATTAAACTAAAACAAATTGATCAAATCGAAACAAAATTTTATATCCGTTTACTTGTTACCAATAAACCGGGTGTCTTATCCAAAATTTCTGGCATTCTCGGAAAACATGGCATTAGCATTGGATCTGTCAATCAAAAAACTCAAAAGAAAGCGTCTGTGGCCCCTCTTGTCATGCTAACAGATTTAGCTAAAGAGAAAAAGCTTCGGATTGCCTTAGAAAAAATCTCAAAGCTAGCTCTTGTAAAAAGCAAGCCTGTGGCTATTCGAATGGAGAATCTGTAAAATGAAATGGGAAGGCATCATTAAAAAATATCGTGACTTTTTACCTGTCACGGATAAAACACCAATTGTTTCTCTTCAAGAAGGAAACACTCCTTTAATTTTATCAAATTTCTTAAGTAAGAAAATTGGTCTTGATGTTTATTTAAAATATGATGGAGCCAATCCAACAGGATCGTTTAAAGATCGCGGCATGACGATGGCAATATCAAAAGCAAAAGAAAATAATGCCACTGCGGTCATGTGTGCCTCGACCGGAAATACATCTGCATCAGCAGCCGCATATTCAGCTCGGTGTGGACTAAAATGTATTGTTTTAATTCCAGATGGGAATATCGCACTTGGAAAACTTGCACAAGCCATGATTCACAACGCACAAGTTATTGCCATCAATGGTAATTTCGATCAAGCCCTAACGCTAGTAAAGGAAATTACATCAAACTATCCTATCGAGCTCGTCAATTCACTGAATCCATTTCGGATTGAAGGACAAAAATCAGCGGCCTTTGAAATTTGCGACTTTCTATCTAATGCGCCTGTTTTCCATGCTATTCCTGTCGGCAATGCCGGAAATATCACCGCATACTGGAAAGCCTACAAAGAGTATAAACATGCAGGAAAAACAACCCATCTCCCTAGAATGCTTGGATTTCAAGCTGCAAAATCAGCACCAATTGTCGATGGACACATTATTGAAAATCCAGAAACACTTGCAACTGCTATCCGCATCGGAAATCCTGCTAGCTGGAAAACTGCCGAACAAGCACGTGACGAATCCGGGGGAATCATCGACAAAGTAACGGATCAAGAAATTTTACAAGCTTACAAAATATTAGCTCAAGAAGAAGGCATTTTTGCAGAGCCCGCATCAGCGGCTTCTGTTGCTGGAATTTTAAAACTGCATCAAGCAAACTTTTTTGAGAATCAAAAAGGAACCATCGTATGTACGTTAACAGGCCACGGATTAAAAGATCCAAATCTCGCCATTGAAAACGTGCAAAAACCATCTGTTATTGAACCTGACTTGAAAGCGATCTTGAAGAAAATTGGATTTAAATAGACCCCTAAAAAATAAAAAAATACTTATTACCTGCGGACCCACATGGGTTCCGATTGATCAAATGCGCGTCATCAGTAACGCGTCAACAGGAGAGATCGGACATCGCATTTCCCACCTTTTATCTCGAGAAGGAGCAAACACGACTCTGGTCCAAGGACCCGTCACACATCCTCTTCGACATATGCCGAATCGCATTCTAAATTTTCGATTTTTTGATGAACTTTCGCGAATACTTTTGTCAGAACTAAAAAAAACATCCTATGATGTTGTTATTCATGCAGCTGCTGTTTCAGATTACAAGCTTCGCAAACCTTATACTAAAAAAATCAACTCGAATCTTTCTGAATTTAAATTAGATCTAGTTCCAACACAAAAATTAATTCAAAAAATAAAAAAAATTTCTCCAAAAACTTTTCTTGTCGGATTTAAGCTTGAATCAGATGCTAAAAAAGAATTTCTCATCGCTCGATCTGAAACACTGATTCAAAAAGCCAAATGCAATCTTGTTGTTGTTAATGTCGCTTCGCAAAAATCATACACAAGCTTTATTGTTGATGAAAAGGGCGACGTTTTATCAAATCAACATTCAAAAGAACACATGGCTAAAGATCTCATTGAACACATAAGGAAAAAACTTTGAAATACATTGTCGTTGTGCCTGATGGGATGGCTGATTATCCCATTAAAGAGCTCGGAGGAAAAACTCCGCTAGAACATGCCAATACTGTCAATATGGATTTTATTGCACGAAATGGGCTAATTGGCTCTGTTTACACTATTCCTAAGGGTCTGCCTGCTGGATCTGATGTTGGAAATCTTTCTACCCTTGGATATGATCCAAGAAAATTCTTTTCTGGAAGAGCGCCGCTTGAAGCTGCTAATCTTGGAATTAATCTAGCAAACGATGAAATTGCATTTCGATGTAATCTTGTCACTATTGAAAATAATGTCATGATTGACTATAGCGCTGGGCATATTACATCGAAAGAAGCCGGAACCATCATTGATTCTCTAAACAAAGAAATAAACATCCCCAATGTTACATTTTATCCTGGAAAAAGCTATCGACATCTTGTGGTCATTAAATGTCGAGACCCAAAGGCTCTTGCAAAAATTAACTGCACACCTCCGCATGATATTTCAAATCAAAACATTAATTCACATCTACCAAACGGGATGCATGCGCAAACGCTTTTGGCAATTATGGAAAAAGCAAAGGACATTCTTCAAAAACATCATATCAATGAAATCCGCATTGATTTAAAACAAAATCCAGCAAATAACATTTGGCTCTGGGGGCAAGGCATCAAACCTGATCTTCCTCTGTTCAAAGAAAAATTTGAACTAACAGGCTCTGTAATTTCTGCTGTGGATCTTGTCAACGGCATTGGAAAGCTAGCTGGCCTTGAGGTGATTAATGTTCCAGGCGTCACGGGATATTATGATACTAATTTCTCAGGAAAAGCTCAATACGCTCTTGATTCTTTAAAAACAAAAGATTTTGTTTTTATTCACATTGAAGCACCTGACGAAGCAAGCCATAATGGTGACCTGAAGATGAAAATTGAGTCTATCGAACGAATCGATAAAGAGATTATTGGAGCCATTCTAAATCATTTTAACCTAAATGATGATTTTCGTATTCTCGTTCTACCTGACCATAGAACACCAGTTGAAAAGAGAACGCACACAAGCGAATCAGTTTGTTTTGAAATGTTCGGCAAAGGCATCCCTAAAAATGACAATATTTCTTTTTGTGAAAAAACATCTGATCAATCAGGACTTTCATTTGAAACAGGAGAGCAGCTGATGGATTGTTTTATCAACAAATATTTATAGCTAATATCAACTTTTTATACTGTTTTTAAGTATTATATAAATATTTTTTACTTGTATTTATTTCTATAGTTCTTATAATAACATTTCTGCTTATTTTGAAAAATTTAAAGAAAATTTTAACAAAAAAGAGGAATACGATGGAAAGAAGAATTATTGTGCAAAAATTTGGCGGTTCATCAGTCGCTAACATTGACCGTATCAAAGAAGTCGCCAAAAGGATTGTTTCCTATAAAAAACATAATCAAGACGTTGTCGTTGTTGTTTCCGCGCTAGGAGACACAACTGATGAGCTTGAAGAATTAGCATTTTCAATCGATAAAACGCCTCCTGAACGCGAAATGGATATGCTTATATCAACAGGAGAACAAATTTCGTGTGCTCTTTTAGCAATGGCTGTTAAAAAACTTGGACATGATGCCATTTCATTTACAGGTGGGCAAGTCGGCATTAGAACAGATAAATCACACACAAAAGCTAAAATCATAAAAATCGATGCCAAAAGAATTCGAAAAGCTCTAGAAAAAAGAAAAATTGTTATTGTTGCAGGATTTCAAGGCATTACGTCTGATCTTGAGATAACAACGCTTGGAAGAGGCGGCTCTGACTTAACAGCCGTAGCTCTAGCCAAAGCTCTGGATGCCAATGTTTGCGAAATTTATACCGACGTTAAAGGAATCTACACAACAGACCCAAGAATAGAAAAGAAAGCAAAAAAGATTTCAAGAATTACCTATGAAGAAATGCTTGAAATGGCTGCTTTAGGTGCCCAAGTTATGCAATCGCGCTCTATTGAGGTTGCAAAAAAATATAACATTCCAATGCATGTTCGATCTAGTTTTTCCAAGGAGGAAGGAACCATGATTATTAAAAAAAATGAAAAAATGGAAAGTGTCTCGGTTAGAGGCGTTACGTGCAACAAATCAGAAGCAAAAGTAACAATCTGTAACGTTCCAGATAAGCCAGGCGTTGCGGCTAGAATATTTACAGAAATTTCAAAAGCTGGTGTTAATGTTGATACCATCGTACAAAACATAAGTCATACCAGGCAAACAGATATTTCGTTTACTGTCCCAAAAACAGAATTAAGCAAGGCTCTTAAAACAATAAAAGACCTCTCCCAAAAAATAAAAATTGGCGATGTTCTTTCAGACAAAGACATTGCACGTGTTTCTGTGGTTGGTTCTGGCATGCGTTCTCACAAAGGCGTTGCAGCACAAATGTTTCAAGCACTCGCAGACAATAAAGTCAATATCGAAATGATTACAACATCTGAAATTAGCATATCCTGTATTATTAATCGTAAATTTGTTGATAAGGCTGTTCGTATTTTACATAAAAAATTTAATTTGGAAAGGATCGGATAATATGTCGACCATCACGATCTATGACACAACACTGCGAGATGGATCGCAAACTGAAGGTGTTTCTTTCTCTGCAAATGATAAAGTACGAATTGCTGAAAAGCTTGATGAACTTGGCGTTCACTACATTGAAGGTGGTTGGCCAGGCTCAAATCCAAAAGATAAAGAATTCTTTAAAATTATTCAAACACGGAAATTAAAAAACTCCATTATTGCGGCCTTTGGTTCAACGCGTCGCGCTAAAATCAAGCCATCTGAGGATCACAATTTAAAAGAACTAATCAAATCCCAAGCTAAAACAATCACTATCTTTGGAAAAAGCTCAGATTTTCATGTTCTAGATGTTTTAAAAACAACGCTAGAAGAAAATCTAGCTATGATTTCAGATTCGATCACATTCTTAAAGAAAAAGAAAAGAGAAGTCTTTTACGATGCAGAACATTTCTTTGATGCATATAAAAGAAATCCTGAATACGCGCTTAAAACATTATTAGCTGCACAATCAGCCAAAGCTGATTGCATCATCCTCTGTGATACAAATGGCGGAACACTTCCCGGTGAAATAAAAGAAATTATTTCTAAAATTAAAACAGAAATAAAAATTCCTCTAGGAATCCACTGCCACAATGATCTTGATTTAGCAGCCGCCAATAGCCTTATGGCAGTTGAATGTGGATGCACACAAATCCAAGGAACTTTTAACGGTCTAGGGGAGCGCTGTGGCAATGCCGACCTAACGACCATTGTTGGAATTTTACACACAAAAACAAAACATAAATCAATTCCAGCATCAAAAATAAAACACCTAACAGAAACGTCATATTTTATTAGCGAAATTAGCAATGTTAAACTTCCTGATAACCATGCGTTTGTTGGGCACTCTGCTTTTGCGCATAAAGGCGGCGTTCATATTGATGCCATGCTAAAAAATACGTCCGCATACGAACACATCGATCCTCAAGTTATCGGAAATCACAGACGATTTGTCACATCAGAACTTGCAGGCAAAATGCCAATCATACTCAAAGCTCAATCAATGAATGTCACTCTTGATAAAAAATCTTCTGCCGCTAAAAAAATGCTAAAAAGCCTTCAGGCAAAAGAGCATAAAGGCTATCAATTTGAGGCTGCGGATGCTTCATTTGAAATTTTTATGAAAAGAGAATTAAAAAAATATACGCCATTTTTTATCCTTGAAGGTTTTAAGGTAACAACTGAAAAGCGATACGATGGAAAAGTTTTTGCCGAAGCCTCTGTTCGTATCAAAGTTAAAGGAGAAGAAGTTTTTAGTGCTTCTGATGGCGATGGGCCCGTCGATGCACTTGACTGCGCCTTGCGAAAAGTTTTAACAAAATTCTATCCCGGACTTTCTAAAATGCACCTAACAGACTACAAGGTTAGAGTCATTGATTCAAAATCGGCAACAGCAGCGAAAGTCCGTGTTTTAATCGAATCTCAAGATGAAACTGATTGTTGGACAACAGTTGGTGTTCATGAAAATATTATCGAAGCCAGCTGGGAAGCCTTAATCGACAGCATTGAATATAAATTACTGAAAGATTCCAAAAAATAAAATGAACGAAATACCTGCACGCTACACGCCTCAAGAAGTTGAAGACAAATGGGGCCAAAGCTGGGAAGAAAATAACATTTTTCATGCCCAGTACAATAAAGATAAAAAACCATATTCTATTGTCATTCCACCGCCGAATGTCACCGGGATTTTACATATGGGCCACGCGCTCAACAATACGCTGCAAGATATCATCATTCGATACAAGCGAATGAAAGGCTTTGAGACGCTCTGGATGCCTGGCACAGACCATGCAGGAATTGCTACACAAAATGTCGTTGAAAAACAACTCGCTAAAGAAGGAAAAACACGTCACGATATTAGTCGCGAAGATTTTCTAGATAGACTTTGGGCATGGAAAAAACAATATGGCGATACAATCATCCATCAGCTAAAAAAACTTGGCTCATCATGTGACTGGGAGCGTACACGCTTTACAATGGATGGCTCATATTCAAAATCCGTTAATACCGTATTTGTTAAGCTTTATAAAAAAGGCCTGATCTACAGAGGACAATACATTATTAATTGGTGTCCACGATGCCACACGGCCCTTTCGGATGAAGAGGCCGAGCATCAAGATACGCAAGGGTCACTTTATCATATCCAATATCCTTTTAAAGATAACCCCAACCAATACGTCACTGTTGCCACAACCCGCCCAGAAACTATGCTTGGCGACACAGCAGTAGCTGTTAATCCAAAAGACAAACGATACAAAAATCTTATTGGCAAAATCCTCATTTTGCCTTTAATGAATCGTGAAATAAAAATTATTGCCGATGATTTTGTGGATCCTACATTTGGAACAGGCGCGGTTAAAGTAACGCCGGCTCATGATCCCAATGATTTTAATATGGGAAAACGCCACAACCTAGAATTCATTAACATTCTTAATGCGGATGCGACTTTAAACGAAAATACAAAAGAATTTAAAAATCTAGATCGCTTCGAAGCACGTAAGATTATCATCGAAAAACTAAAACAGCAAAACTTACTTGTTAAAATCGATCAACACCAACATGCGGTTGGACACTGCTATCGTTGCCATACCGTTGTTGAACCATATCTATCAAAGCAATGGTTTGTCAAAATGAAACCTTTAGCTAAGCCAGCACTTGATGTCGTCAAAAAAGGAAAAGTCAAATTTTACCCTGATCGCTGGACAAAAGTTTACGTCAACTGGATGGAAGGCATTCGAGACTGGTGTATTTCAAGGCAAATATGGTGGGGGCACCGCATTCCGGTTTGGTACTGCAAATCTTGCGGCGATGAAAAATTCATTGTTTCTGAAGAAACACCAAAATGTTGCCCAGAATGTAAAAAGGAGGATCTCTATCAAGATCCCGATGTTTTAGACACTTGGTTTTCTTCATGGCTTTGGCCATTTGCCACGTTGGGGTGGCCAGAAAAAAATGATGACCTAAAGTATTTTTATCCTACAAAATCGCTTTTCACCGCTCCAGAAATTATTTTTTTCTGGGTTGCGCGCATGATCATGGCCGGCCTTGAATTCATGGGAGATATTCCTTTTTCCGATGTTTATCTTCATGGAACCGTTAGAGATGCTGAAGGAAAAAAGATGTCAAAGTCACTTGGGAACGCCATTGACCCACTAGAAATCATCAAAGAATATGGGGCCGATGCTCTTCGCTTTAGCTTAATTATGAATTCCGGCCAAGATCTATTTATCTCTAAAGAAAAATTTGAAATTGGAAGAAATTTTGCAAATAAAATCTGGAATGCATCTCGTCTTATTTTCATGAATACAGCTGACTTAAACACAGCGCATCTAGACCAAGATTTTGCGGATATTAAAAAAGAAGATCTTGTCATGCCTTGCCAATGGATTCTCTCTCGGATGCAAATAACGCTTTTAGAGCTTGAAGATGCAATCGAGAAATACAAATTCTCAGAGG
This sequence comes from Candidatus Omnitrophota bacterium, assembly GCA_028693815.1. NCBI lineage: Bacteria > Pseudomonadati > Candidatus Omnitrophota > Candidatus Omnitrophota bacterium. The sequence goes on along the minus strand of JAQUUP010000009.1, from coordinate 14,378 downwards.
CCGAAAACATTATTTATGATTTTATTTGGAAGAATTTCTGTGATTGGTATCTTGAAATGATTAAAAACAACTTTGAAAACAAAAACGTTAAAGTTGTAACACTTTTTGTTTTAGAACAAATTCTTCGAATGATCCACCCATTTATGCCTTTTGTAAGCGAAGAAATATGGCACAACATCCATCCTGAAGACAAGTCTTTAGCAAAGCAATCCTGGCCGAAAACAAACAAAAAACTTATCAACACTTCAATTGAATCAGATATGAAAAATATTTTTGATCTTATTGTGTCTGTCCGTAACGTCAGAGCACAATGGCGCATCCAGCCTTCAACAAAAAGTGATTGCGTTTTGATTGGAACTAATAAAATTCTTAAAAGCTTTAAAGAGAACGCTGAAATCATACGCTCACTTTCAAGCATCGAAAATCTTAAATTTGGCAATGATTTCTCTTCAAAAGACGCTGCCGCTGGAATTTCTGGAGAAATAAAGTTTTATATTCCACTTTCTGGAATTATTGATATTGGTCGAGAAAAGAATAGAATTAAAGAACAGCTTTTTCAGAGTCAATCGGCTCTCAAAGGACTCTCTGCCCGACTTAAAAACAAAGATTTCTTAAAGAAAGCACCCAAAGACGTAATCGAAAAAGAGACCGTGCGCCTTAAAGAAATTACAAATAATATTAGCGAGCTAACCTCTATTATAAAGGATTTATCTTAACGATATGAGCAAAAAACAAATCGAACAACTCATTAATATCGCCCTTAAAGAGGATATCGGACAGCAAGATATCACAACCAATATTTTTATTCCAAAAAATATGATCTGCGATGCATATATTGTAACGCATCAAAAAGCAACATTTGTTGGATTCGATGTCGTAAAAGCTGTTTTTAAGAAACTAGATAAAAACATTAAAATAAAAACATTTTTTAAAGACGGCGATATTGTTAAAGCTGAAACACGTATTATAAAATTACGAGGAAAAACGCGCGCCCTTTTAACAGGGGAGAGAATTGCGTTAAATTTCTTAAGCCATCTTTCTGCCATTGCAACAAATACAACGGAGTTTGTAAATGCGATTAAACCCTACAAGGCTAAAATACTTGATACGAGAAAAACAACACCAGGATTACGCTTCCTAGAAAAACTCGCCGTCAAAAAAGCAGGAGGCACGAATCATCGTCTTAATTTAGGCGAAATGGTGCTCATTAAGGACAATCACCATATTGCCTGCCCGCAAATGCCTGTTAAAGACATGCTAACAGCAGCACGAAAAAAGACGAAAAAATTGATTACAATTGAAATAGAGGACCTCGATCATTTTAAGGAAGCTTGGCTAGCTGGTCCTGACATCATCCTACTTGACAACATGAATTTAGCACAAATCAAAAAAGCCGTCGCCTTTAGCAAAGAAAATAAGCACAAAAAAGGAAACCCTGAGCTAGAAGTTTCAGGAGGGGTCAATCTAGAGAATGTCAGGTCGTATGCTCAAACTGGCGTTGACCGTATTTCAATCGGCGCATTAACTCATACGAAAAAATCAATCAATGTTTCAATGGAGATTACCCAATAAAATGAAAACTATTTTTTATTCATTGTTTATTTTACTTGTCTCATTCTGTACACTACAATCAACGCTTACTTACGCACAAACTCAGCATGGGATTTTTAACGACAAAAACCTTTTAGAAGAGTATTCTAAGCAATACGCCAACGAACCTAAAAATGTCCTTCTTGCCATGGTTGATGATGAAACGCTTTCCCAGTACAAAACTGCTGCTGCTGTGCGTATTTTTAGAGAAAAATTCGCTCAAGTTATCTTTTCTAGAGAAAAAAAACTAGCCATTCGATCTCTAATTCGTCGACTTAGCCGAACGGACTCAATCTTCGTAGAAATTGAGATCATGTATACCCTTTGTGAAATGGACCGATATAAATATTTTAAATCAATGGTCCCAAATTTAATCCGAGACCTTGATCATTACAACACAACCGCAAACGAGCTCTCATTCACTTATATCAATAACATTATTTCATCCGGTCAAAACAGAGCCAGAGAGGCTCGCATTATTTTCAATACACTTCGAAAAATATTATTCTTATCCCGAAAGAAAATACGTAATATCACAGAACCAAATGAACGACTAAAACAAAAAATTGAATTGCTTCGCTGGTCTATAAAGATTCTTGGCAACCAAGAACTCAAAAGACTTCCTCCAGAGACGCTGCATTTATTTTAATCATCGAGGCTTAAAACGCTATGAACATTAAAAAACAAACATGGATTGTATTATCATTATTTGCCATCATTAGTTTTTTAATTTGGAAACAAACAAGCTACAAGCAAATTTCATTTCTCAATCTTTCCATCGGAAAAAAACAAGCATTACAAATTGCTCAAGAATATATCGCTCAAAAACAAAATGTTGATTTTGCTAACTTTCAACATGCTGTTATTTTAAAATCAAGAACAAGCGCTGATCGATATCTTCAAAAAACCATCGGATTTAATAAAGAACTAGAATTTATCAAAAAGAATGACTTTAATCTTTTTTATTGGAAAGTTCGTTTCTTTAAAGAAAATGAAAAAGAAGAATTCTTAGTCTCAATTGATCCCAAAAACGGAGACATCATATCTTTTAGACATATTATTTCTGACACCGCCAAAAGAGAAGAGATTGGATCTAAAAACTCCCAGCTCCTTGCTAAAAACTTTTTAAAAGATAATTTTAATTTTGATTTCTCCAGATATACCTTCAAAGAAGAGTCAACAGAAAAACGTGACAACCGAACAGATTATTATTTCGCCTGGCAAAAAAATGGCATCGAAATCCCCTGGAGCAAAACTCCGAATTCAGGAACCGCCAAACTTATTACAAGTCTGACAATTTCTGGAAACGAAATTTTATATTTCTCTAAAAATCACCTTGATGTCCCAGATCAATTCTCTCGCATGATTGAAAATAGCAAACAATCTGGTCGAGTTTTCTCTGGAATTTTTATGCTCCTTTATTATTTGTTGCTAATGGCAGCTATTTTCTTTGTCGTTATCCAAAAAAATAGTATTGCCATGCATGCAACAAAAAACTTTTACGCAATACTAGCTGGAGTAGTATTTGTGCTTCTCATTGTTTTCCATTTAAACAATATTCAAAATTTTCTTTTTGACTACTCAACAGCCTCTACATTAAAGATTTTTTTCTCGGAACTGGCCCTTTATTTAGTCATCGGTGCGTTTTTATCCGCCATAAGTCTAGTTCTACCAGGACTTGCTGGCGAATCAATGGCTTGCGAATCTCCAAAAAAACAAAAAGGTTTTCTTCCTTATCTTTCATCAAGATTCTTATCACGAGAAATCTTTTTCTTGGTACTCATTGGCTATTTAGGTGCAATCATTATGCTTGGCATCCAGTCTGCTGCTTTTTATATCGGCCAACAATATTTTAATGTTTGGATTGAACGGCTACAAATCCCGCAGCTTTCCTCAAATTATTGGCCATTTTTGACAATTTTTATTATCGCCATTCGAGCAAGCTTAAGCGAAGAGATTATGTTTCGTCTTTTTGGCATCCACTTTGGAACAAAAATTCTCAAAAACGTTCTTCTCGCCGTCATTTTATCATCTATCATCTGGGGATTTGGACACACTCATTATCCAATCTTTCCAATGTGGTTTCGAGGTATCGAGGTTTCTATTCTCGGGTTCTTTTTATCTTTTATTTATCTTCGATTTGGCATTATTCCTGTTGTCGTCAGCCATTATCTTTTTGATGCTTTTTGGGGTGGGGCAGGATTTATTCTTGGAAAAAGTCAACCCTTTGACTTTATTACATGTCTTTTTGTTTTGTTTATTCCTTTGCTTTGGGGACTTTTCGCATTTTTTATAAATAAATTAGAAAATAAAGAAATTCCTTTAAAATTGAATCAGCACCAAGAATATAATCTTAGAATTCTAAAGAATTTTCTAAGCACCCCGATCAACTGGGATCAGAACTCAAAAGAACAGATCAAACAAAAACTTCTAGCCCATGGATGGGATGCCTTAATCATCGACAAGGCACTTGAGCTTCTTGAAAAAAAAGAAAGTTGAAAAAGAACAATACTCAACTATAATATTAAAAATGTTACTAAATCCATTTAACTACCACAGTCCAAAAACTCTCAAAGAAGCCTGCCATCTTCTAAGCACCCTTAAAAATGCTCGGGTTTTAGCAGGAGGGACTTTTCTAATTAACACTTTAAAATCATTAAAGCGAAAAGGGCTAAAAACTCCTGATGACATTATCAGCCTTCAAAGAATTTCCGAAATCAAAGGTATCGAAATAAAGACAGGGGCAATTACCATCGGCGCGATGACAACACTTGATGATATTATCCAAAATAACGATATTAAGAAAAACTGTCCGATCCTAAAAGTTGTCGCAGAAAATATCGCCTCAACACAAATTCGAAACATGGCAACCATTGGAGGCAACGTTGCCTGCCGCTATGGTTGGGCAGAGTTTGCAAGCTGTCTTATTGCTTTAGAAGCAACATTAAAATTTGCCAAAAACAACGAAATAAAAGAAATACCCGCTGAAGACTTTTTTAAGAATAATGCAAAATCTGAAGGACTATTGATTTCTATCTTGATCTCAACTCAAAAAAATACAGCTATTATTTACGAACGCGTTGCCAAAACTTCCGGGATAGATCTTCCAATGCTAACAATTTGCATCAAGGCTTCTGTAGAAAAAGAGAGAATTTCCAATGTCCGATTCATTATAAATGACGGCGCATCCTTCTCAAAAAGAGATGCATCTATTGAAAAAGCATTAGAAAAATCTCATCTTGATGAAAAAATAGAAGAAAAAATTCTAACAAGCCTTGATCCTGAAAAATACAAGCTTAATACAGAATACAAAAAAGAATTGTTAAAAGTTCATAGCAAATACGCAATTCAGAAATTACTGGCTCAAATCAATGACAATACTTAATATTAATGAAAAAGAATATTCTCTAGATCTCAAAGGGCACGAAACTCTTCTAGAAGTCTTGCGCGATACGCTCGGACTCACAGGAACAAAAACAGCCTGCAATGAAGCCGAATGTGGAGCCTGTACAGTTCTTGTTGATGACAAATCTGTTTTAGCATGCATTACTCTTGCCAAAAATGTTGAAGGGTGTAAAATTTTAACTATCGAGGGCTTAAGCCGCGGCGAAGAGCTTCATCCCATTCAACAGGCATTCTTAGACAATGGCGCTGTGCAATGTGGCTTTTGCGCACCTGGATTTATCTTATCAACAAAATCTCTTTTAAATAGAAATCCAAAGCCAAACCTTGATGAAATAAAGAAATCACTCGACGGCCACATCTGCCGATGCGGTGGCTACTTAAAAATATTTGATGCCGTCAAAGATGCATCCCAGAAGTTGAATAATCATGACAACAAAGAATAATAATTTCTTAAATCCTGTAGGAAAAAGCGTTCCACGCATTGATGGCAGAGGACTGGTAACGGGTCAGACCAAATATGTCTTCGATCTAAAACTTCCTGGTATGCTCATTGGAAAAATGCTACGCTCACCACATCCTCATGCTAAGATTATTAGCATCGACACATCTGAGGCTGAAAAACTCCCAGGAGTCAAAGCCATCATTACCGCAAAAGATACCCTTGGCATCAAGTTTGGATCCAATGAATTCTTTTTTCCACAAACAGCAGATCAGCAAGCACTCGAAGCCGATAAAGTTCGCTATATCGGGGATGAGATTGGAGCAGTCGCCGCCATTGATGAAGAAACTGCGGACAAAGCCTTAAAACTTATTGATGTTCAATACGAAGTTTTACCCGCAGTTTTTGATATGATAGAAGCCATCAAACCTGGTGCACCTCAAATCCATAATGCGCGAAACAATATTGCATTAATTTTACCAACAAATTTCGGCAATGTCGAACGTGCCTTAAAAGAATCCGACTATGTCCGTGAAGATACTTTTTATTTGCCTTCGGCAGCTCACACGTGCATGGAACCCCATGTTTGCGTTGGTCAATTCGAAGACTTTTCTGAAAAAATTACACTCTGGACTTCAACGCAAGCTCCGTTTAAGATACGCGAGACATTAGCAAAATGCTTAAAAATGAACCTTAACGATGTGCGGGTAATCAAATTGGCTGTTGGTGGCGGATTTGGCGGAAAATTAGAAATGTTACCGATGGATTTTGCATCTTGTCTTTTATCAAAGAAAGCAGGAGGCTACCCGGTCAAAATTACTTATTCCAGAGAAGAAGAGTTTTCGTTTTCTCGTCGAAAACATCCCATGATTTACAAATTAAAATCTGGCGTCAAGAAAGACGGCACCTTAATGGCTATCTCCGGAGAAGTTTACGCAGATGGCGGCGGATACTGCAGTTATGGGCCAACAGTACTAGCGGCTGCGATGATGCGTATTTTTATGGTTTACAAAATCAGCAACTTTCGCATTACAGGCTACCGCGTTTATACCAACAATCCCATTAGTGGCGCTATTCGAGGCTTTGGTGGCGTTCAATCAGGATTTGCTGTTGAATCGCATATGGATATGCTTGCCGAAAATATCGGAATGGATCCCGTTGAGTTTAGACTTAAAAATATCACAACTCCAAATATGGTCACAACCAACAAAATGCTTTTAACTTCTAACGGCTTAAAAGAATGCATCGAAAAAGCTGCAGTCGCCTGTGATTGGAAAAATAAAAAAGGCAAACAAAAAAATATCAAGCGAGGTCTTGGTATTGGCATCGCCGCTGACGTGATGGGATCAAAAATGTACAAATCGCATGAGTCCGCGGGGTCAATCATTAAAATTGAAGAAGATGCCTCCATATGTTTTTTAACAGGGGCCGCGGATACCGGGCAAGGATCCAACACAGCTCTTTCGCAAATTGCCGCTCAAGAGCTTGGCGTTAGCTACGAAAGAATTAAAATTACAGCTGCCGATACAGGCATCACTCCATTTGATACAGGAAGCTTTGCCTCTCGCGTCACATTTATCTCTGGCAATGCGACAAAGCTAGCGGCCTTAGATGCGAAAAAACAAATCCTAAAAGTGATTTCAAAAGAAAGAAATATTCCCGTTGAAGACCTAGATATTGTCGCCGAAGAAGTTATTAACAAAAAAACTTCTTCAGTTATTATGACTTTTGAAAAAGCCATTGAACTTTGCTATTCATTTAATTACGGCCAACAAATCATTGGCCGTGGCAGCTATAACCCCAAAACAACGCCTGTTGATTTTCGGACAGGAGAGGGCAACGTTTCAGGAAGCTATGGGTTTGAAGCACAAATTGCCGAGGTGGAAGTCAACACCGAAACAGGCGAAGTCAAAGTATTAAGAATGTGGGATGCGCACGATATTGGAAAAGCGATTAACCCACAATCCGTCAAAGGTCAAATTGAAGGATCATTGTTTATGGGGATTGGTTATACTTTATCTGAAAATCTAGAATTTAAAAACGGTCGCGTTGTTAACCCTAACTTTGCAAATTATAGACTTCCGCGCTCAGTTAACACATGTCCAGTCGAATCAATTTTGATTGAGACCAACGACCCACAAGGACCTTTTGGAGCCAAGGGAATGGGAGAAGCCGCCCTATTGCCAACAGCAGCCGCGATTGCCAATGCGATTCACGATGCCGTCGGTGTGCGCATTAAAGAGCTTCCGATTACCCCGGAAAAGATTCTAAACGCGCTTAAAACGAAAAACAATCAGGAATAAGAAATGAAATCTCAAAGAAATAAAACAAGAAAAATAATAATTTCTACTCTTTCTTTTCTAATTTTAATTTTTTCTCTTCTCAATATTCAAGATACAAAAGCCGATGCCCACCCATCAAGCAAGTATAACGAAGGAAATAATTTTGCGCAAGCGGTCACCAGATTACAATACCTTGCGTGTTCGATCCTTCCAACGCAGTGTGACAGTTATAAGCCACCAGAAGAATATTTCACCACTAGTTGCACAAGAGGATCAGATGTTTGCTGGAATTCATCATCAATTATTGGGTCAAGCGCTGATCTTGATACAAACTTTCCTTCCGGACTTCCTGCGATGACAATTACTAACGGTGGCGATATCCGTTATCGCTGCCGCAGACAGAAAAATGCGATTTACTGCTTTGCCTTTCGCTGCGCAGAAGCTGAACCAGCTGGCTGTGAACAGATGTGGCGAATCGATTATAAGCTTCAAACAATCTCACCCTCAGGTAACGATTTGAATCTTGTGAGCTGGAGCGCCACTTCAAAATGTGTTGATGTCGGAAGTGTTGATTATCATGGAAATTATCATAAAGATTATCCTGTTTGCAATGATATCCACACAGACAACATGTATCCTTGCGGGGGAGATCTTCCAAATTGTACGTGTCCTTAGCAAAAATTCTAAAAACATAAAATCCGATTCCGCGATTCCGAGGACACGTACCAAATTCTAGCTACTAGTTAAATTCTTAAATTCTTCGCTTGTATTAAACGTTTGCGTTACACCGAAGTCCAAAACTTCTTCTAATTTTATTTTCTCTGGATAACGATGAGCAACTGCATTCAAACCCTTATCAGCTGAAAGCAATAAAAATTCATTCTTAAGACTCACTGGAAAAATAGGAGGGTGGCCTTTTTTATTTTCAAAAACTGGAATTGTAATTTTTTCTGAATCTTTTAGGAATTTTGAAATAAGAAAATCAATGGTCTCTGATCGAACCAAAGGATAGTCTACGGGCAAAAGCATAAACCCGTTAACATTCTTATCGAGCGATTGAAGTCCGACTTGAAAAGAAGATGTTTGACCAAAATTATAATCTTTGTTGTAGACAACCTTAGCCTTTTTATGCTTTAATATATAAGGTTCAATTCTTTCAGCTTCGGCGCCTAAAACAATAATAATTTCATCAAGACAAGAAAGCACGAGGTTGTGCAATAAATGCTCGATAACAGTTTGACCATTTAAACTTGCCAAAGCTTTAGGAGAACCAAATCGGGAGCTTAATCCCGCAGAAAGCACGATACAAGAAATCATAAAATCATTATAAAAAGTTTTGATTTTTTGTCAACTTCGGAAAAAGAATATTAAACATTAATGAAACCCCTCAAAAAATATCTTAGGGGTAAATTCATGGGGTCAAATAAATCATTAACCCCAGCACACTTCGTGTGCGGGGTAAATTCGCACAAACAACTTAAAACTCTTTTAAATCGTTTAAGTTGTGTGCTCATTTAAAGGAGATTTTCGTGTTAACAATTTATTTAGGAATTTTAGCAGTCGGAATTATCGCAATTATTTTTCTTTTACTGAGCGAGAAAGGTAGCCGAAAACCAAAGCCATCTGAGCTTCTTGAAAGTCTTGAAATTGACGAACCAACAGATGATGTTGCGTCAAATCAGGATGCAAGCAAAATGAGCGCAACCTCAAGTTTTTTAGATCGCTTACGTCTAGCCGAAAACAAATCAAAAGAACAAGAATCTCAAGCACCAAAACCTGAAGAAAAACCTATTATCGCAGAAGAAGCTGTTCAGGAAATTGAAAAATCAGAACCCAAACCAGAGCCTGCTGCTGAACCAGAACCAGAGCCTATTCCAGAGCCAACTCCAGAACCAGAACCCATTCAAGAACCTATTCGAAAACCAGAACCTGTTCCAGAACCAGAACCTGTTCCAGAACCAGAGCCTGTTCAAGAACCAGAACCTGTTCCAGAACCAGAGCCTATTCCAGAGCCAACTCCTCCAGAACCGGAACCTATTCAAGAACCTATTCGAAAACCAGAACCTGATCCAAAGCCGGAACTCAAACCAGAGCCAAAGCCAGAACTCAAACCAGAGCCAAAGCCAGAACCAGAGCGAGAACCTATCCCGCCACCTTCAGATAACTTTAAAATAATAAGCAACGAACCTCAAACAGAAAATACTGAAATCGATCTCACATCTCGCAACTTCAAGTCTGAGCCAGAGCCAACTCCTCCAGAACCGGAACCTATTCGAGAACCTATTCGACAACCAGAACCAATTGCGCCGCCCTCAGATGACTTTAGAATAATCAGCAATAATTCTGGAATAGAAAACCCTGAAAAGAGTGCAATGCTTGATCTAAGCGCTCCGACAGAAACTGAAATTAACCCGACTGCTGCATCAGAACCTGAATCAAAATCAGAACCTATTTCTCAACCTACACCTAAGCCTAATGTAGATCTAGCATCTAAACTCGAACCAGAAGAAATAAAGCTATCTTCCCATGAAGGGCCAAGCGTCTTTAATCAGACGCAAACTAAAGAGAGCAAAGAAGATACGCCTGAAAATAAGAACTTTTAAAAATATTTACCCTAAGGAGTACATAATGATAAAAAAACTTTTATTGTGTTTATTTTTTCTTACATCCATAATAATCCTATCCAAAAATACTTACGCGCAAGAGGAGGTTGAAAAAATGTCTAATCCAATTATTGTTTTTGAAACAAACCAAGGCAATATTGAAATCCAACTTTTTCCAGAAATCGCACCTAAAGCATGTGAAAACATGATCGGCTTAATCGAAAAAAAATATTACGATGGGACCGTATTTCATCGCGTCATCAAGAATTTTATGATTCAAGGTGGCGATCCAACGCGAACCGGTCGCGGCGGAGAAAGCCTTTGGGGATTCCCATTTCAAGATGAAGTTGTGGAAACTCTTGCCTTTGACCGCAAAGGCCTTCTAGCGATGGCTAATGCTGGGCCTAATACAAATGGAAGTCAGTTCTTTATTACAACCGTTCCAACACCATGGTTAAATATGAAACACACAATATTTGGTGAAGTTATCAATGGCTATGATGTTATCGAAAAGATTGATAACACCCAAACAGGGCTTCAAGATAAGCCTATTGAGGACCAAACGATTATCCGAGCTTATCTCAAAAAGTAGTCTGATATTTTAGGCAAAGTCTTAAACTGTTGATATAAAAAGAGTTGGAATCTAGGACAAATAATTAGAAAATATTTATTTTGAAAAATTTTTTTTGTCTCGACCTTGACATTTCATAATCTGCATGCTACCCTTTACTAAAGAAAGCGCTTTCTTTTATATCATTTTTTCATCCTTAGTTTTTACTTCTTAGATCCTGTAGTATTTTTAAAATATTCTCGCCACGGAGAAAGACATGAATTATGTGCGAATCTTGGTTGAAGAATTATTTATTTTCGCGTTTTTTTCAAATTAAAAAAAGAAGTCTTCTTACCACAGTTTCAATTCTCACAATTCTTTTAACTATTAACAACATCAGTTATTCTGCAGAAAAACAAGATTTTCCTCCAAAGATATCTTCTCAAAAAATCATTGAATCTAATCTACATAATTTTTCACGTTCCCTTGAAATAAATCCATCCATTGCTAATCAAGGGAAGGGACAGCTTCAAGTTTCTATTAAATTCCCTGAAGAATTTCCTGTTATCTCACTTAGCGAAGGAGGATCTCAAAAGATTCAATTTGCAGAGAATCATGAATACCTCTTAACTAATCATAACGGAAAAACACCTGTTCCTTACTACACGCTTAACATTGTCGTGCCTAAGGATGCAAAAGACTTTAAAATTTCTAATATCAAAACAAAAGAAATTCAAAAAGAAATTAATCAACCCCTGACTTTTGAACAAGCCGAAGAAAAGAACAAATCTGCTAAAACAAACAGAGAGCAAAAATCATCAAATGTCAAAATACTCGGCACATCTCAATTTCGGGATATCACATTTTTAACACTTCAAATTTTTCCTGTAGATTACAACTCTTCAAACCATATAATTACTCAAACACAAGGGATACAGTTTAATTTAAGCTTTCAAACACGAGCTTCAGACAACACCGTAAAAATCAAAAACCCTGAAAAGAATGTCTTTCACAAAATCTATCAGAGCCAATTTCTTAACTATCAATGGAAAAAAGATACTGCCATTCTAGAGGGCAAGAATAAGCCTAAAACACAAGGAGAATACCGCGTCTTGACAGCCCAGCAAATCCTTGATCCAGCTTATGATACTAATACCCAGTTCTTTCCGGATTACCTCGTTATTCGTTCACAAGCCTTTATCAATTCAGCTTCGTTTAATTCTTGGTTGAATCATCGTGTTTTGCAGGCAGGAGGCGCTCATACCATTGGCGTGATATCACTTGAAACCCTTTATAGCGCCTATTCTTCCGGAACCAATCAGCAGCGCATCAAAAACTGCATTAGTTTCCTTTATCAGAATTGGCGACAAAGCGCGAACATCGCTGACATTACGTATCTTTTGCTTATTGGAGACGCTGACTATGGATCCGAGGCGCAATCTTGGTTTATGCCGACATGGGATTCCAATAATCAAACCACAGGAATTACAGGGGATAATAAATACGGATGTCTTATCGGTAACGATGATATCCCTGAGCTTTTGATTGGCAGATTTCCTATTAAGGATGAAACGGAACTATCAACCATCATCAACAAAACACTTTCGTTTGAAAACAATCCTCCGCAAGGCGAAAATCACTATGGGACACGGCATTTATTTTTAGGAGGCTCTGCAGAAGCTCTTTATCCATCAAGCAATGGTGCTCGCTATACGCTGCTTGAAAACTATCAAGAATCCGAAGAATACAACAACCGAGAAGTCTATAACAATCATTACCCTAATTTTACCTTTATCCATCATGATCCAATGATTCACGATCTTATCAATAATAAAGGCGTATTAACAATCGCATATAATGGTAACGACGGTACCGAAGAGGGATGGCAGCCTGAGAATATTGATCTTGACGCTCTTAATAATACTAATGATATACCAGCGCTTGTCATCAGCGCTTCTTCGCGCACAGCACGCTTTGATTGGATCGAAGGCGACTGTTTTGGAGAAAGATGGATTAAGAAAACAAATGGTGGCGCGCTAGCCTTTTTGGGACCATCGAGAACAACAACAACGAATCCTTCATTTTTTGCTGATGAAGAAATTCTTAAAGGTATTTATAAAAATGGAGCAGTAAGTTTAGGCGCATCCGTGTTTCAGGCAATTCTAAGATTTGCCGTCACGCCAGGCTGTGAGGAGCAGTATCGCTATAATCTGCTTGGAGACCCAGCCGTTAATATCACAAATCATCTCGGCCTTTCTTCAAAACCTGAAGCGAAGGTACTTTTTAACGCTGATATGCCTCAACACCCCCTTGCCGGCGAGAACATTCCTTTAAATATCTCTGTAAAAAATGTTGGGCGAGGCACACTGCCTGCGTATACATTCCAAGGGTTCTATTATGATTATGCTGGAGATATTCCGCTAAGCGATGAAATCCATATAAGCCCAAATTTGATGGCGGACGGAACCTACACTGTTAAAGAAAATTGGGAATTTCAAGAAAAATTCTGGGAACATTTTAGAGTAGACACTCAAATGGGTGTTCCTATTAACGAATGGGTAGATGAACTATCAGAATTTAATAATATTGATAATAGCAACGTATATTTTAGCGTTCAATACCCTATGCATTTTAATCCCAATAACACAACCGGAATTGAAGTGGGTTCCTACGAGCATCCGTACACAAAACTAAAATATCCATATCCCGATAACACTAATAAAGGAATGCAAAAAATCATCAACGCAAGAGAGCCAGGGCTTCGTGTCACTATTTATTTTTATCCAGGCATTTATGGCGAAGAAGAAGGACAGAATACCTTTACATTAAGAGATATGTCTTTGACAGGAGAAGGCGAATCAGAAAGCATCGTTATAAAGCAAGACAGCTTTGATTGTATTGGCTCAATAGAATTTAATAATATCGCTTTTAATGTTCCTGATGGCGTTCCTATTGTGACGGAAGATATCCTTTCTGTTAAAAATTGTATTTTTTATGGGAATCAAACAGGTGTCCAGGTTCAAAATACATGGGCATTTTATAATGATGGATATTCCGCGGATATCACAAATAATATCTTTTTCAACAACACTAATGCCATAAAAATAATCGATGAAAAAATTAATGTTCCATTCATCAATAATGTTGTCTATGATAACACGCGATTCGTGAACATTTCAAGCGGCGAGGATTCTTCTAATAGCTTAAATATTAAAAATAATATCATTCGAGAAAATTTTCATAACTTAATAAATCCATTGCAAATTAATATTCAAAATAATTTTAACAACACGGACATTGATTATCTTCTTGCTTGGGGGTCTAATAACATTAATGTTAATCCAGAGTTTATCGACCCGAACAACAGCAACTTTCACCTTGCAGAAACATCGCCCTGCGTTGACGCCGGAGACCCAGACCCTATTTATAACGATCTCGATGGCTCACGCAACGACATGGGCGCCTACGGCGGACCCAACGCCTATGCTCCCATAAAAATTACAAGCCCG